>CALKXZ010000171.1 GCA_938003775.1 uncultured Granulosicoccus sp.
GTGGGGCCGGCCTCCCGGGGGCCGGCCTTCCGGGGGCCGGCCTTCCAGGGGCTGGCCTTCCGGGGGCCGGCCATCCAGGGACTGGTCTTCTGGAAGCCGGTCTTCTAGGGCCTAGCCATTCAGGGTCAGCCTTGTAGATCACCACCAATGAGCCTAGCATCGAGCAGCCTACCGGACGAGCAACAAATAACCAGGACTCCATTAACTGGCCGTCTGCCGTCCACTATCAAGAGACTGTTGCGTTAATAATCTGTGTAAACATGTGCCAATGAGTACTCGAGATTCACTGTTCGCTAATCCCCTGGGCGAGATTGAAGGCTTCTGTTTCAATCAGGCAGTAGTGGACGTGTTTCCCGACATGCTGCGCCGCTCGGTACCAGGCTATGAAGCCATCATCGCGCAATCGGCCCTGTTGGCAGCACGTTATGTGCAACCAGGAACTCGTTTGTTTGATCTGGGCTCCTCATTGGGGGCCACATCGCTTGCCATGCGCAATGCCCTGGCTAGCTGTGACCCTGCATTGACAACAGGCTGCGAAATTCATGCAATTGATAATGCACCGGCTATGATCGCGACGAGTCGTTCGCTGATCAATAACAACGACAAGGCCACGCGCAGTTCACAGTCCGCTAATGAAGCACCAAGCTCAGATCCGACCGGTCGGGTGCCACATGGGCAAACCAATTACTGCGTTCCTATCCACCTGCACGAGGCCGATTTAGAGCAGCACCCGATCAGCAATGCATCGGTTGTCGCCATGAATTTTACGTTGCAATTCGTTCGCCCACAGGCCCGCACTGAACTCATGCAACGTATCGCCAGTGCACTAAAACCCGGTGGTGTTCTGATACTCAGCGAAAAGGTCTGCTTCACTGATGCAGTCGTTAATCAAATGCACATAGACCTGTATCACGCGTTCAAACGTGCCAACGGTTACTCGGACCTGGAAATCAGCCAGAAACGCACAGCGCTGGAAAACGTGCTGGTGCCCGATACATTGGATACGCACAAATCTCGGTTATTAAGCAGTGGTTTTGACCATTGCACCGTGTGGTTTCAGTGCTTCAATTTCGCCTCATTAATCGCCATCAAAGCCGCGTAAGGCATGTCAACGCTGCAATTCGATACAGCCCAATGGATGCAGACGCTTGAGGGTACTGAGCTGGAAATGTGGGCTGAGGCACTTGCCCAGTCTGTTCTTACACAAGGCCATGCGCTGAAGCACGGTCACCTGGCTAACTGGGAGCAGGCAGTGTCTAGGCTACCCAGCGTTACAGAGGCTAACTGGTCGGTTCAACACGGTGTTGTTTCTGTGCAGGGCCATTTCAACAGCGCAGATCAGGCTGTTTTACACACAGCACTGGCAGATCTGATGCCCTGGCGCAAAGGGCCTTTCTCGTTTGGCCCACTGTTGATCGATACTGAGTGGCGATCGGACTGGAAATGGGACCGCATCGCACCACACCTGCAGCCACTGACCAACCGCGTGGTGCTGGATGTGGGGTGTGGCAACGGTTACCACCTATGGCGTATACGCCACGCAGGCGCAGCATTGGTTCTAGGTATTGATCCCAGCCTGCTGTACTTGCAGCAGTTTAACGCTTTGCAGCACTATGCACGAGACGCCGCTGTGCATTTACTGCCTCTGCCCATGGAAGCGCTGCCCTCACCGATGCACAGTTTCGATACGGTATTTTCCATGGGTGTGCTGTACCACCGCCGAGACCCTCAGCCACACCTGCAAGCCCTACGGCAAGCGCTCAAACCCGGTGGCGAACTGGTACTGGAAACGCTGATATACCCAGCCCCAGGCGACGTGTCACTTGCCATCTCAGATCGCTATGCAAACATGCGCAATGTCTACGAGCTGCCCTCGATTACACGGCTGGAAAACTGGGTTAATCAGGCTGGTTTTCAACAGGTGCAAACCCTCTCCAGCGCACCCACGAGCCGTCTGGAACAGCGCTCAACGGCATGGATGACGACTCACTCATTAGACAAGGCACTGGATCCAGCTGACGAGACCAAAACGGTAGAAGGCTACCCCAGGCCGCACCGAGCTGTACTGCTCGCCAGCGCGTAACGAGCACAGTTCCTGGTCAAAATGCACACGAGCTTGATGACTATCCAACAAATAAGGTTCTTAAAGCGACATTTGAAAGAATTATTCAAAAAATTTGCAATGTGCCTTTTATGCGTTGTGCAGGCTCTCTCCTGTACAGTGACTTTTGCTGATAAAACAAGCCACTAAGGTGGAAATCTACTAATCCACCTCTATTCAATGGACCTGGTTTCTGGCATCAATTGTGTGAGCCAGGCGCGATTTTTGAGGCCAGTAAGCAGGCAATATCTAACCATCTCGTTATACTCCGCCCTGTCGAGTTGTTACATCGGTATTACATGCGCATTGCACAGGCTTCCATTGGCCAGTCGAGCTCCCAACGCTCGGCACTCTCAGTACAGGCTGCCCCACCGGACAACGGGGATAGAAGAACCGTCGACGGAGCCGACTACATACACTTTCACGGGTATTGGGTGCGTTACTACGCGCCTCTGGAAGAGTCGCTGGCCTCCCGAAAAACCCTGATTGACCACCTCACACGGCGCGCTTTTCACCACACCGAACCAGGCATCAACACCCCTGGAGAGCGCCTGGACACAGCTCGTGCCTACTACCTGAACCAAACCGATCCTGCCATGAAGCGGGTTAACGCGGCAATGCTTGCTGGTGCCCTGTTCAATCGGGCCACCGATATCTTTACAGCTGTGGTTGAATTGGAAGAAAAAGGGGTGCTGATCAGCCGTGACAACGAGTTGATGAAAGCCTGTGGAGACTACTTTAAGGAAGCGCTGGAGCTGGGACGTGATGTCAAGCATTTCAGTGGCGAAGAAGGTATCGACGAGCTCTGGGGTGAACCCTTTCGTGCGTTCACATTGCCCATTACCGCCTACTACGAATCACGCTTCATCAAAGTGGCTCAGGCCATGGCCAACATTGACAAGCTGGCGGCCCACATGAAAACGCTGTTCTGCGAACGCCCTGAGTTCAGCAACATCAGCGCGTTGCTAGACGACTATGCATTGGCTGCTAAGCATGAGTGCGAGACCATGAAGTCTGACGTGTGCATCTTTGATATCTGGCCACGGTTTGTCGCCACCGGTGAAGCTCTGGGTGCGGTTCAACCTGACATTCAACCCGCCTGCTCGCGCGAATGCCGCTACGTTATGGAAGAGGCGCAAAAAACTTTGATTGCCGGGCGCGACCTACTCAACTGGGTTGCCAGAGCACGCGTTCCTATGCCGCGTAGCACCGCTGCGTACTTCGCCCGCTGCGAGCTGTTGAAAGAGCGCTTTAATGCGTGTTGATTGTGCAGACCGCCGACGGGTCGGCAACCGCGCATAGCGATAGATACCAAGAAACCTATCACTCAATCCACGGTGCAGCGACAGAGTCCAGGCACGTGTTTCTGGACGCCAGTGGCGTGCGCCAAAGACTCAGCGCTGGATACCCGACACGGGTTCTCGAGATCGGCTTCGGACTGGGACTGAATTACCTGCTGAGCGCTGACCTTGCCATTCAATGTCAAACTACACTGGAATATCATGCTTTTGAGCATGATCTGTTGAGCCCTCAGGACTTCAAATCGTTGAATTACGATTCTCTAGTGAACGACCAGGGCCTGGTTTCCCACGTTGCGCAAAACCTGCTGCCCCGCAGTGATAACGCCTCTTTACTCAACACGTCCTATAAATGTGTTCAGACAACGTTGCACGCATGTGATGTCACCAACGCCGATTTACCCGCTGGCACATTCAACGCCATTTATTTCGACGCATTCAGTCCAGACACCAATCCCGACTGCTGGAACACAACACTTTTCGCAACGTTGCGCGCAAAGCTTGAAACCGGCGGTGTACTCAGTACTTATTGCTCCAAGGGATCGGTCAGGCGCGGGTTACAAAGCGTTGGTTTCAATGTCAAAAAAATGGCTGGCCCACCTGGGAAGCGCGAGATAGTAGTAGCGGTAGCACCCTAATACCGTGTGAGCATTCGAGCATTTCAATCTAATCACTGGAGCCGCCCATCACTGGAAACACCCGTTATCGTGTGCCAACGGTGCCCAAGAACGGTAATTATTCACACATTTGCACAGGTGTTGCTAACAGCTCACCAGGATGTTGACCAGGACTCACGAACTTTATTCGCGCAAACCCCTATAATTCGCGCTGTATTCACTGATCGTATCAGGATCGACCCACAAACCCGTATCTGGCGCGGCTGGCACGGTTTGCGCAGCGTCGATGTATTGCACTTTTAATTGATCAACCTCAATCCAGTCTATTCACGTTTTCGTGGTCGAGTCTGGATAGGACACGACTAGACGGGTACAGTCCGTCGCAATTCTCAGGACAAATAATGAAAGTAACGATTTACGGTTCCGGCTACGTAGGGCTGGTAACAGGCGCTTTGATCGCAGACGTCGGCAACGATGTGCTGTGTGTCGATGTAGACGAAACGAAAGTGGCCAATCTGAAAAAAGGCATCATCCCGATATTCGAGCCTGGCCTTGACGACGTCATCAAGCGCAACGTTGAGGCAGAGCGCCTGGACTTCACCACTAACATGGACGAGGCCGTGGCTCACAGTGAAGTCCAATTCATAGCAGTGGGCACCCCACCTGGCGAAGATGGGTCTGCTGATATGCAATATGTGGCTGCTGTTGCGAAAACCATTGCAGAACGCATGACAGAGCGAAAAATAGTCGTCAACAAGTCCACGGTACCAGTCGGCACCGGCGATATGGTTGAACAAGTTATCGCTGACGGACTAACCACGCGCGGAGAATCTATCCCCTACGCCGTTATCTCCAACCCCGAATTTCTGAAAGAAGGCGCAGCCATTGAAGACTTCATGAAGCCGGATCGGATTGTCATTGGTACCGACGATGAGCACGCGACCAATGTGATGAGAGAGTTGTACGCACCGTTTTGTCGTAACCGTCGTGATCGACTGATTTTTATGAGCCGCAAGTCATCAGAATTGACTAAGTACGCAGCCAACTCGCTGCTGGCTACAAAAATTAGTTTTATGAACGAGTTGTCCAATATTGCCGATCGCCTTGGTGCCGATATTGAAGACGTACGTGTTGGCATCGGTTCAGATCCACGTATCGGTTATCACTTCATTTACCCCGGTTGTGGTTACGGTGGATCCTGCTTTCCCAAAGACGTCAAAGCACTGATCGCAACCTCGCGCGAAAACAACTACACGGCAGAACTGCTACAAGCTGTTGACAGTGTCAATGATCGTCAGAAGCACGTATTGTTTGAAAAGCTCATGAAGCATTTTGACAATGACATCCAAGGTAAGAAATTTGCGGTATGGGGTCTGTCGTTTAAACCTAACACCGATGATTTACGCGAAGCACCCAGCCGTGTACTCATCGAGTCTATTTTCGAACACGGTGGTACCGTGCGCGCCTATGATCCGGTTGCCATGAAAGAGATGCGCCATTTCTACCCGGATGAAAAGCGCCTTGAGTTGGTGGGCACCGCTAACGATACACTGGACGGCTGCGACGCTCTATTAATCAATACTGAGTGGCGAGAATTCCGTAGCTTGGATCTAGCCGCCCTCAAGCAAAGCTTGAACATACCCTTAGTGATCGACGGCAGAAACCTGTACGACCCTGCGCAAATGAGCGAAATGGGTTTTACCTATGATTGCATTGGTCGCCCAGGGCAGCACGCCAAGCTGGTAGCTGTGAAGAGTGAGAAATCTGCGTAGTCAGGCTCCTCGCTGGTCGGTACTGGCCAGCTTTGGCCAGTGACCAGAACGATGGGAGGCGCGATGATAAGCGCCAACACTATCCTCTAGCCTGAATAATCCAGGCTAGTGCGCTGAATCAATCCAACCAAGACGAATAATTCAAGGCTCCGATGCATACGCAATCGGAGCCTTGTCAGTTGCGCGACAAAGACATCTCCACCGTGACAAATTCAAGCAAGGCTCTGCGAAACGCTCTTTCGGAGCCATGCGGCTCACGACCAAAACGAACCACCGTTGAGTGCACTGCTTCGGTAACATACTCCCGTGATTACTGAAAACGCCAGCCCCTCTCAATGGCGGCGATACCTGCTTAAACTCTCCCTACCCGTCATGCTGTCAAACAG
>CALKXZ010000172.1 GCA_938003775.1 uncultured Granulosicoccus sp.
GTCAAACAGATCATGGATCTGATCGATGAGCAGGTGACCCAATTTTTCGTTCAAGCCCTTCAGCTTGATGTGGTTACACTGCAACGGGAACATACTGGGTCCGGGTAAATTTAGCTAAAATGAACTCCGAAACTTGAGTTAAGATCATTCACAGTAAATTGTCGTTGTCGCTGGATAGCCGGAAAAACGGCACAAAATCCTTCACAGTAGCGACAGGCATTACATACAGTGACTTGCCGGAGTGCTTCATTGGCTGATTGTTCAGACATGCATAGCCGCCTGTTGTCCGGCGATCCGACCAAATACCGTTCCAATCGTCATACCGAATCCAGCAAGGTAACCTTGCCCGAGGATGCTGCCCGCCATAATTTCACCCGCCGCCCATATATTGTTAAAACCTGATCCTGCATTCATCACTCTGGCTGTTTCATCAACTTTGAGTCCAAGGTAGGTAAACGTGACACCGGGTCTTAACACGTACCCGTGAAAAGGCGGTTCAATAAGGGGGCGCGCCCAATTACTCTTCTCAGGATTCAAACCCATTGTCGACAAGCCATCAAGCGCATTGGATTCAAACGGCCCATCGGAGCAAGCGGCGTTGAATTGTTCAACGGTGTTGACGACTGCCTCGACAGGTAGCGCCATCTTTACGGCCAGTTCATCAATGGATTGCGCCGTGACCGGCGGGAAGACTGAAGGCATGAAAAGCTCAACCGCCCGATTGTCAATCAGCGCATAGGCCACTTGCTCTGGCTGGGCTGCCACCAGTCGGCCCCAGATAGCATAGCGCTTTGGCCAGACATCTTCCCCTTCGTCATAGAAACGCTCGCCGTGTTGATTAAGCACGACTGAGAAAGGGACACAATCGAGCCTAGTCACGATGCCACCATCGAACTTGGGGGCTCGTCCATCAATGGCAACCGCATGACACTGAGTGGGATCGCCCACAGAGCTGGCACCTAAGTCGAGCATGGCGCGCAGCACAACGCCACGGTTGTAGGGTGTGCCTCGTATCAAAAAATTCTTTGCCGCAGGGCCCCAGGCGCGTGCCAGCCACTGCGTATCGGCCTGAAATCCACCACTGGCGAGCACCGCTGATTTGCCTCGTACTGTTAACAGCTGACCACTGAGCTCTACCTGCAATGACTCAAATGAATCATTGTTCAGCGCAATGCTCGTCACAGTCGCGTTGTAAACAACGGCAACGCCCAACGACTCAATGGTGTTGTAATAGGCATTGACCAGGGCCTTTCCGCCGCCAAGAAAAAATGCGTTGGTTCGGCTCAAAGACAGTGTCCCTGTTAATGAAGGTTGAAATCGAACACCGTGTTCCGCCATCCAGGGTAGGCAATGCTCAGACTCTCGTATAGCGAGCTTGGCTAATTCTTCATCGGTGTTACCGTCTGTTACCTTCAGCAGATCTTGCCAATATTCATCATCACCGTAGCTATCTGTAAGTTGTGCAACTGGCCGCTGGTGCATGCACCTGAAATTTCGAGTATGTCGCGAGTTCCCGCCACGAGAGGACATAGGCGCAGATTCAAGTAATAGCACCTTGCAGCCTAATTCAGCCGATTCAATGGCAGCACACAGCGCCGCGTTGCCACCGCCGACCACCACGACATCCCAAACCTCTTGTGAAGGGTCAATAGTCACCATGGTTTTCATTGTATACAGCCGCACCTACAAGTGTGTAACATTCGTTGCCACTGGTAGCATCAACACGGGACACTAAAGCTCATCAGTTTTATCGCCTATTATGCTCGGTAGACAACGACTTGAGACTTTAGTCATTGCTGTTTCAGGTGCGTTAATATTCAATGTACTGAATATACCCTTGCCGTTCCTGTTCGGACCAATGGCTTTTTGCTTGCTTGCCGCATTGCTCCGTCGCCCACTTAAAGGGTTTGGTCAAATCTCCGTTGCCGCTCGCACTGTGCTTGGAGTGGCGGTTGGCGCATCTTTCACGCCAGAAGTTTTACAACGCATCCCGGACATGCTCGGCTCTGTTCTGTTGATACCGATCTACATCATCACAATAGGGTTAGTTGGTGTACCGTTTTTTCATCGCTGGTGTGGCTTTGATAAGATCACAGCCTACTACGCTGCCATGCCAGGTGGGCTGCAAGATATGGTCGTATTCGGAACCGAGGCAGGCGGTGACGGCAGAGCCTTGTCATTGATTCATGCCACGCGCGTCTTGCTGATTGTCACTCTAGCACCGATCATCCTCACCGCAGGGTTTGACGCCTCATTGAATGCCCCGATTGGAGCACCCGCCAGCACCATACCATTACCTCAGTTAGTGCTTATGACGATTGCCGCTGTGGCGGGATGGAAAATCGCTGAACGAATAAAACTCTTTGGTGCATCCATTCTGGGGCCTATGGTGTTGAGCGGTATTCTGACACTGTCAGGTTTCATAGAGCATCGCCCACCGGCTGAAGCCATCCTCGCCGCACAGTTGCTCATCGGAACGAGCATTGGGGTTGGCTATGTCGGTGTTGTGTGGTCAGAACTACGGCGATTCGTGATGGCAGGGGTCGTGTTTGTCGCCATACTCGCTGTGTTGACACTGATTTTTACCGAAATAGTCGTACTCACTGGGCGCGCAGCTGCGCTCGAAGGTTTCCTCGCGTTTGCACCCGGTGGGCAAGCAGAAATGACAGTGCTTGCTATTGTCGTGGGTGCAGATCTCGGATTTGTTATTGTTCACCACCTGACGCGAATTTTTCTTGTCATTACATGCGCGCCGTTAATCATGCGACTGCTAAAAAAACGCGACAAAAAGACATGATATTTTCTATTGAGTCGACCATAGTTAGGCTAACTAGTGGTACTAACCCATCGCATCACTTGGTTGCTAACTCTTTGGATTCTACTCACCCACATTGATCTACAGGGAGCACCCGTTTCGTGAAAGTCCACATTCTTGATGACTGGTTCGATACGCTACGAACACTATCCAGCTATGCGCTACTGAAAAATCACGATGTAACCGTATGGAACGACCACGAAGAGGACGTGGATACCCTGGCTACACGCCTTGCCGATGCGCAAGTACTTGTGTTGTTTCGAGAACGGACACCGGTTACGGCTCAATTGCTACAGAGACTACCCAATCTACAATTAATTTCACAACGCAGTGTGTATCCGCATGTTGATGTGGATGCATGTACGGATGCAAAGGTCTTATTGTGTTCGAACATGCATTCAGACACCCCATCCATTGCCGCCGCAGAAATGACATTTGCGTTGATTCTCGCATCCGCACGACAAATACCGCAGCAGATGTCTTCCTTGAAAGAGGGTCGCTGGCAAATGGGGGTGGGACAAACGCTGGCAGATCGAACACTGGGGTTGTATGGCTATGGGCGTATCGCCAAGCAAGTCGCCACCTACGCAGAGGCATTTGGCATGAAAGTTCATTGGTGGGCATCTGATGCAGGGCGACTTCGCGCAGCCGATGATGGCGTCAAGGTAGCCAGATCTCGTGAGTATTTTTTCCAAGAATCTGATTTTGTGTCGGTTCACGTTCGCTTGAAACCGGAAACACGCGGCGTTATCAAAACAGAAGACCTACTTGCAATGAAGTCATCGGCCACGTTCGTCAACACATCACGTGCGGGAATCGTGGAGGCTGGCGCTCTGGAGGCTGTCATTAATCGTCAACCACCTGGCCGATTGGCGCTAGACGTGTTCGACAAAGAACCGTTTAGGCAAGTCGACGATCCCATTATCAATCACCCAAATGTCATCTCAACACCCCACATTGGCTATGTGACTGAGGACGAACTGAACATGCAATTCACCGATATTTATGAGCAAATCAATGCCTATGCGGCTGGCAAGCCCATTCATATGATTAATAAAAATGTCTGGTCACCTGAATAAACCATCAATGATTCACCCAAACGACCACGTGTCGAAAGTCATGTATTTAGCCTCGCCACAGGAAGCCCACATTGGAGAACACGCACGTTAAACGACAAGCCAGTTTCAGTCGTTGTCAACGCTACCGTTATCAACTATCAAGGCACTGGCCGGATGGCCAGGGACGTTGTGTCTTTATTGGCTTAAATCCTAGTACAGCGGATGCTAATCGGGATGATCCAACCATACGACGGTGCATGGGATTTGTTCGTCGCTGGGGATTTCAGGAACTGCTTATGGTCAATCTGTTCGCCTACCGAACGCCTGACCCCAGTGCGCTTAAACGTGTGCGCGATCCTGTTGGACCCAGCAACCGGCGCGCCGTCAAACGAGCCTGCAACAATGCCGATTTGGTGGTTGCCGCTTGGGGCGCTCACGGTAGTTTCAACAATCAAGTGCAACGCTGGATGCCACTGTTATCGTCTTTGCAGCTCAGCTGTTTTGGGCTTACACGCAGCCAGCAGCCCATACACCCACTCTATCAACGAAGCGATGCAACCCTTGAGTCTTACGATATTAACTTAACAAAGTAACAATGGGATTATTCAACGGTTTGGATAAGATCACGGTCAGTTCACTAACCGGTACCTGTGTCTTTGAGCATAGAGGCAATCTCGCGAGCTGAATTAGACGAGCGACCCGCCAGATCACGCACCTCTGCTTAAAGGCCTCAACTGCATCGGGGGAG
>CALKXZ010000173.1 GCA_938003775.1 uncultured Granulosicoccus sp.
GTGCCAAGCTGCGGTACGAGTAGCCTAAGCGTAATGGCTAGGAACAACAGTGCCGAGATGGTAATAATCAGCATCGATGGTTTCATCCACTCATGATACTCGTCATTGGTCCGTGCAACTTAATGCGCAACTCGTCATGCAATACTATGGCAAGTGCATAGTGATGGAGCCACTCATTGATGCTTGTCTGTTAATCGCAAACGCATAGCCCGTCTAGGGGGAGATACGTTGAATGCCCCAGTTATTAGCCTGATCAGTTCGTTCGAAAATAAATCGATCATGCAGCCTGTCTGCTCGGCCCTGCCAGAACTCCAAACGGTGTGGGCGAATTCGATAACCGCCCCAGGAGGCAGGTCTTGGTACGTTGCCGTCCGGGTATTGTTCATGCAATTGCGTCACACGTTTTTCCAGAACCTCTCGATTGGGTATTACCGCAGACTGAATGGAGGCTGCAGCACTGAAGCGACTGCCTTCCGGTCGCGAATAGAAGTATTCATCGGCATTGGCAGGGTCCAACTTCTCAACGGTGCCTTCTATACGAACCTGGCGCTCCAATGCACACCAGTAGAAAAGTAGAGACGCTTTTGGATTGGTATCAAGTTGTTTAGCCTTGTCACTTTCCTGATAGGTGTACCAGATAAACCCTTGTTCATCGAAATGCTTGAGCAATACCACGCGCGAGTGTGGCTGCCCGGTTGCATCAGCTGTGCTGAGCATCATGGCGGTAGCGTCTAAAATTTTCTTATCGCGGGCATCTTGTAGCCAGTGCGTGAATTGATCAATAGGGTTTGTCGCCAGATCATGCTTGCGCAATGTATCGGCTGTATAGTCTCTGCGCGGTTCTATCAGCACGCTGGCTTGTTTATTAGGTTGTTGGTCGGTTGTCATAGTCATCAGGATACTCTAAGTCGGCTGGCGGCTACCGCCAGGTTGAGCCAGCCACAAATCAGCAGTACACCACCTAGGGGTGTGATCATGCCAAGGCGTGTGAGTCCGGTAAATGCCATGGCATACAGGGTACCGGAGAACACCAAAATGCCGGTTGCAAAGCATACGCTTGCCGCAACCAGCCAGCGCTGACCTGCGCCAATGTTCGCAGGGCTTGAGACGTGTAGATTGAGTAGGCCGCAGGCCAGTAGCGCCAGCGCGTGGCCAGCGTGATACGTCACGGCGGTGTCGTACCAGTCAAGTTGTTTACCCATTAACACAGCTTGTAGTGCGTGCGCCCCAAAGGCGCCGCTCATGACCGATGATGCGCCAAATACAGCACCAGCAATTAACATCCACTTGGACATCTGTACGCTCGTTGTCAAAAGGTAACCTGATCATTGTACGTAACAACGGCGAACTGGCTCTGCTACCATTTGCCAGTAACATTTCCATCGGCAAACGGGAGTCTGGCTATGCCCACATTCGACGTGGTATCAGAGGTTGATCAGCATGAGCTGAGTAATGCGGTTGACCACACGCAACGTGAGATTGGTAATCGATTTGACTTTAAGGGAACATCCGCAAAAGCCGAGCTCTCCGATGGCAAAATCCTGTTGCATGCCGACAGTGACTTCCAGATTCAGCAGATCCACCCGGTGCTATACCAGAAGCTAACCTCGCGCAGTATCGATATTGGTTGTCTGGAGGCGGGTAAAGTTGAAAACAGTGGCAAGGGGGTGAAGCAGGCGGTGGTAGTGCGTCAGGGTATCGACAAGGAAATCGCCAAAAAGGTGGTTGCCAAGATCAAGGAATCCAAGCTGAAGGTACAGGCGCAGATTCAAGGCGAGCAGTTACGCGTTACCGGTAAAAAACGCGATGACCTACAGGCGGTTATGGCCCTACTCAAAGGGGCGGAGCTAGGCTTGCCGTTGCAGTATCAAAATTTTCGTGACTAATTTGCCGGGTTGACCGGTGCACAACACGGGTGAGCCGAGTGATCATTAGGTAACGCATTAGGTAACGCATTAGGTAACGCATTGGGGTCTACCGCACCGTCAGCCAAGCGTTAGGAAAACGTATCGACTATCTCGACATGCATTTGCTTTTCTGCCGCATTTTGACAACGCTGGAAACGCGGTGATTGTCATCGAACAAACTGCACAAAGCACTGGTATCGTTGGTTCATGGAAAGTACACGTCATAGCGCGTGTTGGGTGATTCAATGGTTGTGCGTTGCACGGCAGTGCTACCGCTGCACGCTATGGGTTCTGCGCCCCGAGGTCGCTTCACCACGACACGGGTTACTGGTCGGGCCAAGGCGCTTTGCAGCAAGGCTTGCGTACCTAATGTTGACGCAGGTCCAAGCAATGCGTGCAGAAACTGCATGGCTTTTTTAGATTCTGCTTTTTTACGCGGTCTTTCCGGGTACATCGGGTCAAGGTAAATAGCGTGCGGTGCAACCTGTGCTAACGCTGTTACTGCATCGGCATGAACCAGATTGATCAAGCTGGCAGTCTGTTGGCCTTGTTCATCGAGCAGAGCCCGCTGCAACGCATCTTCCAGTAGGGCGTACACCACGGGGTGCTGCTCAATGACTGTGACATGACATCCCATGGATGCAACGGCCCAGGCATCCTGTCCAAGACCACCGGTCGCATCGACAACCGCAGGCATATGCCCGTGTGTCCTTCGGTACGCACGCAGTCCCAGTGCCTTGCTCAAGGGTTGGGCGCCTTGCCCCGCTTCCTGAGAACGATGACGCGCTTTACCCTGGATAAAGTCAACCGACAACGTGACGCCGTCAGCGCGCATCAGTTCCAGCCGCTGATGGGTCTGCTGTAGTACCCAGGCCTTTGCCGGTACCTGAACAACCTGCTCGATGCCAATACGGGCAAATAGCGCCACAGCAGCTTCATTCGTAGGGTCTGCTGCGCCAATCTTACCCTGATCAATGCGCTGGGCAACGATTTGCGGTGGCGTCCAGTTGCTCATCGGTACCGTACACTCCCAGAGTCGCCTTGTTTAACACAATGCCTGTGAAATCGGTCAGCCCTGAAGTCGCCGCTCGACGGCTTAAATTGCGCGTTGCCGCCAAGCTGATGATCTATCTGGGCGTGGCAGGCATCGTTTTTATCTTTATTTCTGCCATCCAGTCGGGTAGTGGAGAAGTGCCTTCGGTGCCCAGTATGCGGGTGCCACTGAGCGACATGACCCCGGGTGAGGCAAACGTGGTGTTGTGGCAGGGCAGACCTGTGATCATCCATCGACGAACGAACACCGATATGCAGACGCTGCGTTTGGTCGATGATCGGCTGGTGGACCCTGGCTCTGCCAAATCTGAACAGCCCGATGCTTTCATGACCGAGCACCGTAGTGAGTCCGCAGAATGGTGCAAGAGCTGGCCAAGCGTTGCCCGAACCTTTCCCACCTGTACCTGGACTTCTCCCAGGCCTCCCAGCTCCATGACTTCACCGATCTTTCCGCCTTCCCCACCAAACTCAAATTCAT
>CALKXZ010000174.1 GCA_938003775.1 uncultured Granulosicoccus sp.
GTTGATTTCGGCAAACATCGACAAACGCAAAGTGGCGAACAACGGGATGATCATCACTGTGGTATAGATGAGCACAGCTGGTGCCAGGAAAACAATGATGTGCCATCTGCGTCTGGGGGTCATTGACAATGTCATCACGCACCTGTGTCGCTGGTATCAAGACGATGACTGGCAGAGGAATAACATTGCCTGAGTAAACGATTCGCTAGAAGCTCCCCTGGAGGGTGTTCCCCCAGGGGTAAACGCGTCTGAGTACCCGGTTTGAAACCGCGCAAGACGAATGCCTTTATTGCTGTGGTGTGTACCAGCTTGCAAGGCCTTCTTGCAAACGCTTGCCAGCATCTTCTGGGCTTTCATCACCCTTGATCACAGCAACAGAGGCGTTCCAGGTATCGTTCTCCAGATTGGGTGTACCGCGAGACAGAATTTGGTAAGTCGAGCGGATTGAGCTTTCGCACTTGTCGCGCCAGGAAATGATTTCCTTAGCCAATGGATCCTCGAGTTCAACCGCTGCACTGGACAATGGGAAAAACCCCGGCAGTGCATTGGCGAAAATAGTTGAAAATTCGGAAGACGCCACCCAACTCAGGAAGATTTTAGCAGCCTCTGGGTTGGCAGTTGCTGTGTTCATGCCAATACCGATATCAGTATGGTCTGATATGTAGCAGGTGTCACCGGCGTTTGCTACCGGCGGGTTGAATGCACCCATGTCGAAATCAGCCTGTGCATTGAAACCTGATATTTCCCATGAACCGGCCGGGTAAATTGCGGCACGACCTAACGTAAAAATATTCTGACTGTCTGGGTAGGTCTGCGCCTCGTATCCATCGCCCAAATAATCACCCCATTTGGCGAGCTGACGGAACGGTGCAATCCAGCCTTCATCGGTCAATTTCTGTTCACCAGCAATCAGCGCATTTCGACCTTCTTCTCCGTTCCAATAGTTAGGCCCAATATTGTTGTAGCCCATGGTGGCCGCTTCCCATTGGTCATTTGTTCCCATAGCCATCGGAATGTAGCTGCCATCTGCTTTGATCGCGTCCAACACCGCAAAGAATTCAGCTTCAGTCGTGGGCACTTCAAGGCCGAGTTCTTCAAACGCATCCTTGTTATAAATAAAGCCATGGATGACCGATGCCATGGGTACACAATAGGTTGTACTGCTGTCGTCTGTGGACCAACCGGACTTGGCCACGGCTGAAAAATTTGACATGCCGTCCAGATCGTTTAGTGGGGCCAAATGGCCTGCATCAAAAAGCGCTAACGATGCATCAAAAGGGCGGCAGGTAATAATGTCGCCAGCTGATTTGGCATCTAGTTTAGCGTTCAAAGCGGCGTTGTATTCTGCCGGTGCAGTCGGGCTGAATGTCACCTTGATACCAGGGTTCTGGGCCTCAAATGCAGGAATTATCTGGTCCTGCCATATCGTCAGGTCATCATTGCGCCAGCTTTCGATGGTCAATTCGGCGTCTTGTGCCGAGGCAATGGTCGCGCTCATCATCGCGGTAATGAGTAAGGCGCCCTGGAATGTATTGGGTGTCATAGGTAACTCCATTGTTGTAATGTGTGTATAACTGGCTAGATACTTCTCGGTATTAAAAATACCAATATACTACGGTGTGCCGTAAAGAAACACTGAAATTCTGCCAGTACCGGACTTAACAGCGGTCGGCGTGTTTTTAGCTAGCACCGTCTACACCTATGTTGAACGCCTGTTCATTCGATTGCCTTTTAGTCGAAGTTGTCACGGAATTACGTTTTTATGGTCTTTTAATGGGTCTTCTGATGGGGCTCTTAATGAGTCTCTTAAAGGTTCTCATGGCTGGACTCTTGGGTGGGCTCTTAGCGGTTAGCAATACCGGTCAATCACCCGGATCTGTAAGTCAGCGTCATGCCATCGTAGCCTGGTTCAACAAATTCAGGCAGTATGCGCTGTAGTTCATCATAATCTAGATCGCTGTGCATATTGGTTAGTATCGTACGCGCGGGTTTGACGCGTTCGACAAATTCTAGTGCCTCCTCCAGGTTCATATGTGACGGGTGAGTTGAGTAACGTAGCGCATCCAAAACAAGAATTTTCAAACCGCCTAGCGACTCAACACTACGTGTATCGCTTATACGCTTTACATCGGGTAAATAAGCTAAGTCTCCGATCCGGAATCCCAGGGCTTGTATATCCCCGTGTTCAGCGACCAGTGGTGTGGCCTCAACCGTACCGCCTTGACCTGTGATAGCTATAGAACTTTCATGCTCGATGCGTGTGTGATCACAGAAGGCCGGATAGCTACTTCCTGCAGCTTGATGGAACACATAACCAAACGCTTGCATGACGACCTCAGTGGTTGCCTCGTCCATGTACACGGTGATTCCCGAGCGCATGCTAATAGCAAGTTGGCGTAAGTCATCTAGCCCGAATATGTGATCGGCATGCGAATGGGTCAGTAGTACACCGTCAAGATGAGATACCTCAGAACTGAGTAATTGTTCGCGCAAATCACAACCTGCATCAATGAGCACCGTCGTCTTTTGAGCAGACTGTTGGTCAACCGATTCGACAAGCATAGCGCACCGACGACGCCTGTTTTTTGGATTATTGGGGTTACAATTGCCCCATTGATTACCCACTCTTGGTACGCCTCCGGATGAGCCGGTGCCCAGCAAGGTAAAAATTAAGTCTCTACTCATATATCTGGATGTGCTCGGCAGATACCCACTGGTTGCAAAAACAGCGGCGCAGTCATAAAAAATACAAACCAGACAACAGAAACAGCAAAGGTTCTGTTGTGCTTGAACGCATAGAATAGTGGAAACAGTCGCACAGCGGGGCAACGTAATCAATCGGTACTTATACGGCCAGTGCGTTCTTTTCAGGAATTCCAGTACTGATCGCCGGGAACCGGTTCAGTGTGAGTTGTCTGGTTCATCTGCTGTCGAAAATCAGATAAGTGCTGGTACATGTGTCTGCGGGCTCGGCTCTGGTTGCCTAGCGGTCTGTGTTCGGCAAGGCTGTGCCAAGGGTTCATCTTCAGCCGCCTGCCGAAGTCTTGGCGAGCATCGGTGTCGAAAGTTTGCGGAGCGATCTGAATGCGTGCGACCGGTATGAACGGTGACAGTTGCTCGGGCCAGCGGACACCAGCGTGCTCAATTGGCATTCGGTGGGCGTCTGTTTGCAATTGTACCAGCAGATCGAATTCGACTGCTCGCTCGTTCAGTGTGCGCTTCATATTGTCGCGCAAGTAATTGAACGACGGTGTACCGAATGGCAGACCCGGTATATTTTTGTGCACGGTGGAGCACGGTGCGAAGGAATACATCATTGCCTGATTTTCGCCAAGCAGGTAGGGAACACAGCTCCAATAGCGGGTTCCTAAAGGATTATAGAGTGTCTCGTTCCACAGTGCTTGCATCAGCATGTCGCGTACATGGGAATCACGCGGGTTCAAAAAATAAAATATCGGTAGATCCAACAGACTCCAGTATTGCAGTTTCGCATTCTCTGCAACGTTAGGTGTGACAAAGGTAGGCGTTGATACACCGATAAAGTCCTGTGTCTGTTGCTCTTCATCCATCAGCTTGTTACCAACGACTCCCATCAGCTTGATCGCCATGCTGCCAAAACCAACATCCTTGATATCGGCAGGTACATCAGGACCCGGACCCGAAAAGCGTACCCACGCATCAAAGGATCTTGGTTCTGAAAATACACCGTGGCGGAAAGTCTCGGGTAAGTTATCCAGAATTCGTACGGTGGCTTTTACAATGCCGTGTGTCTTGGTGTTGCCACCGCGTTCATACTGGCCGGGCTTGAAGTGACCTCGCATCTGATCTGTCATCAGATCAATGATACTGTCCAAATTGGCCTGTTCATCCTCTGTGATATTTTCAGTAGCCAGGGCTAAGTGCTCATTGTGCCTTCTGACGTTGATTAAGTACTGAATGACGCTGGCGACAGGCTCGCGTAACAGCCTATTGAGAGGTTGGCGAAACCAAGGTTCGAATCGGCGTTCAATGTACAGCAGATACTCAAGTACCCGGTGGACCAGACGTAGAATACGATGCACAAACGGATTCATACGGTGGAGTCCGATGATGTTGTGTCGTTGGCGGATTGTTGCGCAAGTTCGGCCAGAAACCCAATAGCTTTAAGTCCAGGCATAAAAAAGTAAGCGCCGCCTCGAACCGTAACGAATTGCGGTAGATTGACGACCTTATGTTGAACACCCGTCTCAGTGGGGTAACTGAAAGAATCTGTTGCTGCACCACTACCGCTTGCGCCACGATGAGCGATTAATGGATCTCGCTGTCCGTGCAAACCAGCGAACGTTGAGCTGGTTGACCAGGCAGATTGCACAAATTCGAATTGTCTGGAGATGTTGCTGGCTAGACACATAAACTGCAGACCACGAGCGGTTGAAGGTGTCTTTTGACTGGCATTTTCAATTGGAACATCGCCACCATAGGTGCGTCCGCGTCTAAGGATACGGTGAAAGCGACTCGATGCGATAAGATCTTCGTAGTCACTCTGACGTCCGAATCCAAGCTGTCGTATGAGGCGTGACCACCGACCTGTTAAACCAGGAGGGAAGTCACCGGTACGTGGGTTGCTTCTGCGAATGTGAGAGCTGATGGGGCATCGGTGTCCCAGCGGATCGTTGTCATAGGTAAAGTGATTCTGTGACTGTGATGACGTTATACCCGGAATTTTTTGTTTGCCGACCGGTACTAGCGCATCGCCATCGTGTGTTCGTCCAACCATCAGTGAAGCAAGCTGATCAGCGGCGTTTTTGTCGCTGGGGTATTGTTGGTGTAGATAAGACTGGAAGCGCTCCACGGCCTGTTCCAACTGTCTTAGCACAATATAGCTACCATTTTGCCCAAAATCACCAATGCCAACGTGATCTACAGCAGCTGAGAGCTTGTTTTTCAGTTGTGTGTGTGACTTGTCTACCAATGGACTGCTGGTCAATTGTCCGTATTCGTTTTGATACCCCAACACGATTTCTCCAGGTGCCAGTAGGTTTGAATAGCGATCGCGTGAGTGCCAGTCGGTACGCTGGCGTTGATCCCAGTCAATGACCGGTTGACTAATACCGTCAATGAATCCGAACGGTTCGCGAGAGCCCAGTGTGTCAGTAGGCAATGTATGTAAAACAACAAACGCCTGATTGAACAATGCGGTTTGTGTCACGTTGGTCAACGAATCGAGTTCGCCAGTGCGTGTGTAGAGCAATAGCAACACGTGCAGCTGGTGCGAATCGTGGTATCCCCAAACCCAATTCTGCGGTGCATTCTGGTTTATATCGCCCAATCTGCGCGAACGCCCCTCATCACTGCTCATGCCATCGTAGAATTCGTTGGAAAAACCACCCAGTACTTCTTCAGAGAGTCCAAGATGACTCAGTCCAGTGGCTGTAAAGGCCACTTGTAGGGCGCTAGAAGGTGGTGATTCAGAGGCAACTGCCGAACTGATGCGCGTGGACTGCAGCCATGCGCCAGCGCTGCTGGCATCCTTAATGGTTAATAACAAAAAGCAGCTGTCGCGTAGATGAGCATGCCCGAAACGCAGCAGTGCCTGCATGTCGCTGAATTCCATGGCGCGGTGTGTGCTCATACTCAAGCGAACATGTTGCCTGTTTTTTGTTGCGCTAAATCTCGCTTAACCATTGTCGAATATGCTCATCGTTGGTTGGGTAGTGATTTATGCCGTAACGCAGACGCGCGTGTCTGGCCATATCTGTTGCGGTGAGTCCCTGATGTGCGTAGTACCAGACTGCAGAGGGAAGTTGGTGGCGTCGCAGGGTGTTCTTGAAAGGTTGTTCCAACTCAGCACCGCCTTTGATCATCCAGCGTGTTCGTGGGTAACCGACACCGTGACTGAAGGTTAGATTTAAGCCAAACGACACTTTATTGATGAAATCGTCCATGTAACTCTCCAGTGAACCGTCATATACACTGGCGAAAAACATACTGCGATTGTTATTTAGAAAAACCCATCGAGCAAAATGTATCGTCCGTACTCTGGCGAGGAAGCCTCGCCGATAGATATGTCGAGCGACGTAGTCAACAAGCCTCATGATAAATGCCAAAAGTAGATAGCGAAACAGGCCTGGTTTGACATCACCAAATACATTAAACTGGTTGCTCACATCATGATCTTCAATGCGTGATAATTGTTGTATGTGGGCCTTGTCAACACGATCATTTATATCAGGGTCGCGCGCTTCAGCGTAACGCAACCGCCAGGCAACCCATGGTGTTATCAGAATCAATACCGGTGACAATAAAATGAGTACTAATGGCAGTGCTATTAGGTCAATCCAGTGCCGCCATCGGTATTGCCAGGTAGTACGTGCCACAGGTGTCAGTGTCAGTCGACCTGCATGCTGCTCTGTCTGCACATGCGTTAGCAAAGCCTGTCGTAACGCTCTGGGCTGTTGGCTGCCGTGTCGTTTAAGTGCGTGCGGTAGTGCACCCGATAAACACCGTGCTAGTTGGGCATTCTCGCGAATTTGCGTGACGGTTCTGCCAGCCCAGTTGACGTAGCTGGCAGCAGGTTTGGCACTGTGCGCTTCTAACCAATCAAGCAACGTACCCGTATGGGCATCAAATCCCACACAGTGCTGAAACAGTAGGTTGAGTCCAGTGTTGGCTCTAACAGCGAGCTTCGCCAAAAAACGACGCGATTCTCCGTCTAGGTCTCCTAGTATGGCCAGAGTTGGAGGCCAATCATGTGGTTGCTCACCATACGCTTGAATCTCATGTCCTGTTTTAGCTTCAATGATGAGCAGCCGCGCGGTATGCAATTCATCAAATTGCGCAAAAGGTATCAGGTGGTTGTCTGGGTTGGCGTTGCCCGGTGATGTATTCATCGAGTCCAGCAATCTCTGTAACGCATCCCGTTTCTGAGCGATGACGGGTGTAACAATCATGAATGTTGATTGTGGGGTCATGGGTTGTGTTTTACCGGTTAAACACGAAACGCTCAGCCTACGGATGGCTGGTTTTGATGAAACTGATTCTCAGATTCTGTCATCGGCCGGTCGGTGAATGTATCGTTCGGCTCTTTAGCCGGGGGTAAGGGATCTGATTGTCGGAATTGTTGTTCTCGTTGTTCCGGGCAACTGAGTGCAAAATCGAGGATTCGTGTCTTCTTCCACCAGACTTTACCTAAATACAAACCAGGTTCAATCTGTCTTATCTCATCGCGAATCAACTTTGCGAAAAAGGACGTGGTGGAATAGTCAATAACGATCGTATCTCTGTGGTCCAACCAGCTTTTATCGCGATATACCTTTGCGACTATGAAATTGAGGCTAAGCGGTGTGATCTTGTTGATTAAAATGCCTGACTGTCCATCCTGTGCGAAAATATCGAATACTTTGCCTTGCCAAGCAAACAACTTGGCAATATGAGCCAATGTACGCGGTAGCCAAGCACCCGTCACAATCGCCGTGCCACGTGTATCGCCAGTTGGCAGAGGGCCCGGAAGGGCTTGACGATAGATATCGTCCAGCTCCTCGCGTGATAACGATAACCACTGCTGTAGTGAATTGTTCATGAGGGTACGATTACCTGTTAGCTCTGTGATAAGCGCCGTGGGCATAGATTTGTTTGCGCACAGCATTCATACGACCCAGCGGTGTATGTGCCGCCAGTGATTGCCACGGGTTGAACTGTGTTTTTTCACACTGTTCTAATGACGCTACATCATCGGCAGGTTGGTTCTCGAAATGGAGTGTGGCAACAGTTTGAAACGGTGAGTCATCCTCGTCCCAAATCACAGAAGCATCTTCCAACGGCATTGTGTCAGGGTCCGTTTGCAGTTGCACACCAAACTCAAAGCAGGCAGGCGCTTGATTCAGATGAGCCATCAACGCGGATCTAAGCTGATTTTCACCAGGCTCTATGGTGGATTCGGTGACGTAGGTGGAGCAGGGTGTTAACGAATATTTAACCGCCTGGGTTGATTCAGTCACGCTCCCACCGGGTGTTAGTCGGCCATCCAATGCTGAAGGTACTGTGCTCCAGTAGCGGATATCCAACGGACTGTCATGTTTGTCGCGCGCTTTGAACACTGTCCAGAGGGATTTAAGGTGAGGATCAAACGGGCTGAGGAAGAACTTAGCTAGGCTTTTTCTATCGCCCGCTTGGCGTGCGCGCATAAAGCCAAGAAATTCTTCAGGGTTTGCGACAAACAATGCTGGGTAGCTATTCAATAAAAAGTCTTGAGTATTGGGAATGCCCCAGATGGTGGTTCCCGGTACCTCGCTAATCCGTATTGACATGCCGCGAATATCTTTTTCAGAATCGTCCCATTGACTGGCATTGGCAAAACGTGCGGTAACAGGATAAGTTGCAGGACTCTCAAATAGGCCGTGTTGTAACGCCTCTGGCAGGTTGTTAGCAACGGTAAACTGACCGGACAGGCAAGCTATAGTTTTTGGTTGGTTATATCGGGCAATCAGTGCGCCACGTTTTTCCAGCTCTGTTGTGGCCACGACCCGTTGCTTCATTTCGGCCACAAGTTTGTCAGTGTCTTCAATTGCATCCGGCTGATTAGTGCAGCCATAGAGAACTGCCACCAGGCACACCAGCGTGGAGCACGTTAATAATTGGCTGTTTATCACTGGCCCATTGACTCCGGTTGAAAGGCGACATCATTTTCAGCGCCAAGTCGTGGTGTCCAGTCCAGTGAATAGTAGTCACCACGATCACGTGCCCATGGATCAAACACATTCCTTACAGGTAGTAGTTCATGTCGAAGCTCAGGTAAATTACGAAGTAATACGCGCTTCATTGGCGACACGGTTTGAGTGTGACCATTGACCAAAACGGGCTCAACGCAGGTTGTCGTACCATCACCGTCTATGCTGTGCGGGTACGGGCAATCTGCCGGTGGGCCATTGTTCTGTACCCAGTCAAATCCTGCCTGGCTGTAGAATTCCGGACGGAAGCTAGAGGTAAAAAACCGATCACTGAATAGCCGTCTCGATGCGTTTATGATGAACACGTGAAATTGGGTTTCTGAAATAGCAAACCCGTGTGGTCGAGTGTATTCGGCTAGCCAGCCTACAATGTTGTCCACATCTTCAATGTTGTCGACTGTGCTGCCATCAGGATGTCCCAGGCAATCGGTTATGTAGTCCCCATTGGCATCGCGTTGCACCTGGGATATAACCTTGCTTTGATCACAAACATGCGTGCCATAAATATCTCTAAGTCGCCTGACTGTTTCTTCCTGATGCAATCGCCATGCGTCATTAGCGGGTAATTGTTGGTTGATAAAATCATCGAACCCAGTGAGGGTTTTTAAACCTATTTGCCTGCGAAATTCATTAAAGCGGGGAACACCGCGTTCTCTATCACGCACAATATCCAGTGCGCCAATATCTAATGTGCCGGTTTCTGAGGGTATATGCGGCATGGGAAGGTTTTGAAGAAATTGTGGAACATTACGTAAATGCAGTGCCCCCAAGCGCTGCCTGCCCATACTCACGGCCCAGTTATTAATACCGTGTTCACGCATCAACGTGGTTGCACTGCCGCGTACAGTGTCGAGTACCGGAATGTTTAAGGCGACCTCGTCAGGTTCATCGGTTCTTCGAAATTCAACCAAATCAGGCACCAACGCATGTAAGCGGTAGACCGATGTAAATTCTTCAGGAAAATTAAAAGGTGAGCCAAAGTGGTTGATTCCACCGTTCACATCGCGTTCAACTTGAGTAATATCCCAGTTGTCCTCCTTCCACCAAAGCAGGCCTTCACGGCGAGAATTGCCTAGTCCGAATATGCCGGCACCAGAGGCAAATACTGAATACAATGAATTGGCAGCAGAGGCATCGGTTGAATCGCCGAGCACGTCGGCAAGCCTGTCCGATACACGACTGAACAAATTTTCGTCACGATTAACTAGGCGTCGAATGACCTTCGATACCTTGTCCTCGTTTTGGTTGAACAGACCAAACCAATTGGAGTTCATGGCAGCGTGCAGCGGCTCATTGTAGAGAAGCTGGGTAGTCCATTCAATGGTATGGATTTTAGCGATACTGGCCGACACAACCAGTCGTGCTATCTGAAACAGTCTTTCGTCGTCCACCTGTTGCCAACTAATCTGGGCTGTTGGGTTATCCGGATCACGCAGGCCGGAATCTTCTTCAGGTTTTTCGGATTGTAGTTGGCGAATATGCGCGACAAACGCATTGTGCTCACGTGCAAACACATTGTGAAAGAAACTGAGTCCGATATTCCAGTTGGTTGGGAATCCCACTGATTCCTGCCCCACCCAGTGGGATCGGGTTGGACACTGTGTATCTTTCGGGTCACAGGTAGGCAACAATGGCAAGTAGTTATTGATTAACTGTAATTTCGCGTTGTCCTGTGGATCGCGCAGCACGCGATTTTTTGAAAGCTCATCATGCCCATAGATTTGTGAAGCATCCCACCATGCAGTGACCTGATTGTTGGTGGTTTTGGGCGCACGAGCCAAATGCTGTTCTCCTCCATATTCAAAGGATGGCGGTTTATCGGTGGCGGCGAACAATGAAACCTCTGCGGCATCGCCGGGTCGGCACCCTGCTGCTTTCGCAACATCGCTATCACAGCCAACAGACTGCAGCTTTTTACTGTTATGGCCCTCAATGGTGTGAGAGAACCAGTCATGGGTCATGAATTGAATCCAAAAGGCTGCTAGCACATTAAAAAACGGTGCCTTGAGATAATCGCAAGTGGCATCTGTTGTGTGATTAAGGCCACCTTTGCCACTGTTACAACCGTTATCCTGTGTCTGGTCTCGCGTAAACAGTAACCGACTGATCAGTTGCGGGTCTGGTGTCATTAGGTCAATCCGCCCGTTGTGTCGATGCCTGTTCAGTTCAGTAAGTTGCAAGTCGGGAAATGTCGATTCGAACCTGGCGTTCCGGGCAAATGGCATACCCACTGATCCCATCAAGGGATTAATCGCGTCATTGCAAATCCCAGATAGCGTTCTGTGTGTCAGTAGGTTTCCGGTGCACAGCTGCTTGGTATCACCCCCGACGTGCGAGTACTGCGGATGATCGGCCGGTAGTCGCATGGCATCCCATTGATCAAGTGCACGACCTTCAACACCATCACGGCCTCGCACGTAGTCCTGATAGGTCAGTTGATCGAATAGGTTGAATTTTATGAGCTCAATACGCTGAAACTCAAGGTCCATTAATGCACCATCAATACCGCGACCATTGGGGTAGAGGTGTTCACCTATCTTGGTTTTGGCTTTTTTTCCATCGGTAGACAGCGAAGCGGAGTCCGCTGCTGCGAAATAATGTTGCCAGTCGACCCACGGTGTTGACTGCCATTGTGTGGCCCGTTCACCACCACGACACAGTGCTGTGTCTTGCTGGACCTTGCCCAAAAAGCGGAATGAGCGTTCATCAGGGACTTTGAGTAGTCCACTTTTGGCGCTACTGACGCAAGCCCCAATTAAGCTCTGTGCGTTTGCAAAGCCGCTGTGCAAAGACAATCCCATGAAGCCTATGGTGAACCAGGCCGCCCAGGTGCAGCGTCGCCTAGCTCTGGGCCTGGAGCAAGTCCTTGCCAGACTCACTGAATCAGGCCATTGATTTACCCGTGTTTGAGTGTGCATAAGAACTTGTCCCTGGTGAAATGCTAGTCCCTGTGCTCATTGCTGAGTGGTTGCACATCACACTGACGGAACCATCGTCAAACTACAATGGTGGTCACCCTGTCCATTAGTCTGGTTTACTTGTTACAAGCTCGTAGGAACAACCTATAGCAAAATACTTGTCATGAAATTGACGTTAATTGGGCAAGTTTAATGTATGCCTGTATTCATAACGATACTGCTTACGCATTGTCGCGTGCAGACGGGCTCAGTGTGATGCTCAGACGCGTGTATAGGTAATACTTGCTAGTACATTTTTGAGTTAATGCAAGTCTATATTTGTGAGGTTTGTGGGTAGGGTTATGGCGCTTAATTTGCAGCTGCTTTCCGTACTTAATACGGAATCATATCCGCAATGAAGTCGCTCCTCACGCGCATTAATCGTGCAATTCAACCGCTTAAGCTCTTGCCAGGAAATTGGCTGGTTTTATTGGCCATGCTGGTCTCGATCAGTGTCAACCTGTTGCTGCACCTATTAGGTGGCTTTGCCGTTTCACTGGTGCTCAATGCACTGGTTATCGGTGGTTGTGTCATGTATTTTCTCAGTGAATCCGAACGAGTCCGAAGAACAGTTCGTCAAAGAATATTAGCGCTTCAAGACTTGGCCTATCGAGATAGTCTGACGGGTTTGCCCAATCGGCGTTTTGTTACGTGGGTGCTGGAACAAAACCTAGCTGCGCGGGCCGAAGGTGGACTACGCGTTGCCAATGTTAATCGAGTTTTATTGTTTGATCTGAATGGATTCAAAGCGGTTAACGATACCTATGGCCATGATGCTGGGGATGCGCTTTTGGTGTTCATCGCGCGAACATTGATTGCTCACTTACCCGCAGACACAATTCTGGCTCGCCTGGGCGGGGATGAGTTTGTTGTTTTGGTTCGGGATACAAGGGGTGGCCGGAAAACCCGTGAGGTCGAGGCCACAATTCGTCAGGCTGCATCCAGTAAGCTGCTGCACAATGGGTATAGCTTGCAAGTATCAGCCAGTGTCGGAGTCTCGTCACCTTCTACGTCCAGGACTACGCCAGATGATCTGCTGCGCGAAGCGGATCAGCGCATGTACGCGGATAAATGCGCAAGTCGTAACGCCGCCCATCGCGGAGAATTGGTGACTCGATCTGATGAGTCGCAGCATTTCGCCTCTGGGCTAAAAGTACCCAGCCCGGACAGGCGAAAATTTCGCGCAGAGAGAGTCAGCGAAATTGCGTGTTAATCTGAGGTAAGGGTTAGTCGGCTAGGGCACCTGTGAGTGGTAGCTCAAACTCCAGCGCCAGAGCCTTAAAGTCAGACAGTAAAATGCCGCTGGAACGCGTGTACAGGGTCCGCTATCAACGACATCAATGCACCGCTTTTTCGCGCAATCGCAGGATGCATTTGCAACAATTTGTAATCGATTCATCAATGCACTGAACGCACCTGTCAGGCGTAGAGTGCCCGCGCAAGCAGTGCAAGCTGAAGAGCTGCGGCATCGTTATCTCGAACTCTCTGAGCGTTACTCGGTCCTCCAAGAGCACAACCGCTGGCTCTCCGATCTTGGTGACACCGCGGTCGAGATGCTTAGGCAGGATAGCGTCGACACACTGTTACAACATATTGCCAACGAATTAGTGAGTGTCAGCTGTGCTAACGGTGCTTACATGCACATGGTGCACGAAACCTGTGATTACCTGGAGGTCGTTGCTGCTTGTGGGCCTCTCAGTGAGGAGCTTTTGCACGAGCGCCGATACAAAGGGGTTGGTCTGTCGGCAGTGGCATGGCAGAGCGGTGAGATGCAGTTCGCTGAAGACTATAATAGTCACCCTAGCTGTTTGTTGGAAATCCCCGAAACATTCCAAGCGGTCGCAATTCCATTATCGTTTACCGGAGTGATACAAGGTGTGGTTTTCGTCACCGCGAACATACACGAGCCTCTGTTTGACAGTCTGGATTTTCTCAAGAAAATCGCAAACGTCGCCTCCCTGTCTATTCATCAAGCGAAGCAGCGCGAATCTGCAACGCTGGAACTACAACGCAGCCAGCGGCTTAGCGAGCTGAGCGCAATGATGTACCAGTGCCACGACTGGGACCAGCTAACGGATCGCGTGTGTACAGAATTATTCGGTATATTTGATTTAAAGCGCGTCAGTCTGTATCAGGTTGATGAGTCCAGTAATCCATTAGTATCAGTGGGTACTTGGGAGAAAACAGCTGAAAAAATTTCTAAGATACGAGCGTTGAGCCACGCCTTGGTTAAGGATTCGATCAGTAATTGGTCCTGCAAACACAACAAGCCAGCTTATATCGAGCGAAAAAGTGATGATCCGCGTGAATCCCAGACGGTCCATGCATTTCGCTATGCAAAGGGGTTAGGCAGTACCCTGTGCGTACCGGTTATTGCTGATGGTAAACCTTGGGGTCTGCTCACAATCAGTCGCGATGTGTGCAAGCGGAATTTTGATGAAAACGATACCAATCTGCTACACACAGTAGTGGCTCAAATGTCGACCGTGCGTCAGCGGTACGATTTGCTGCTCAGGATTGAGCATCAGGCCTATCATGACAGTCTGACGCACCTACCCAATCGTCGCCACCTGGAGTCCACGCTGACAACTCTATTGACAGAAACGCAGGAGGCGGGAAAGTTTAAGGCCGTTTTGTTCTTTGATCTTGATGGATTTAAGACGGTTAATGACACGCTGGGACATTCTGTCGGAGACTCTTTACTGGTGATGATTGCAAGTCAATTAAAAGGCAAGCTACGGGAATCAGATTTTATAGCGCGATTAGGCGGTGATGAATTTGCCGTTGTTCTCGATAACTTGGACGATAAGAATGAAGCGCTAGAGATGTCAGCCAGGCTTTCGTCAATTTTTGACACGACATTCAATGTGGGTAACCGAGAATTTGATTTAAAGACCAGCATCGGTATCAGTTTTTTCCCCGACGATGGTGTCAATGTAGAAGCGCTAATAAAGCATGCTGATATTGCCATGTATCAGGCTAAGCGAACGGGTGGGGATGGTGTTGTTTGTTTCGATCAACGCCTCGCTGATGACCAACTCGAACAAGTTCAGTTTGAGTCGGATCTGAAAAGCGCGGTGGCCGCTTGTGAATTCGAACTTTGGTTTCAACCACAAGTCACTGTATCGACAGGCCGCGTGTGCGGTGTTGAAGCCTTGCTGCGCTGGAATCATCCAGTTCGCGGCATGGTGTCGCCTGCAGAATTCATCCCACTGGCAGAAAAGTTGGGTGACATTGGTGAGTTGGGGACTTGGGTACTGAGTGAATGTATCCGACAAGCCAGTGCATGGCCCATGGTCAAGGAAGAAGCCTGGCAAATTGGTATTAACGTGGCGGCGCCGCAACTTATCGACAAACAATTTGCTAACCAAGCACTGGCGGTGCTCGAACAACATGGATTTTCAGCGTCTAACTTGCAGTTAGAGGTTACCGAAAGCGTGTTAATGGAAGACATGCACAGCGTCTTGGAGAACCTTAATCGTCTTCGTCAGGCTGGCGTTCGTATTGCGTTGGATGATTTCGGAACCGGATATTCATCGCTGAGTTATTTGCAGGATTTACCGTTGGACGTGCTAAAAATAGACCGAGCGTTTGTTCAGCAACTCGAAGCTGCTTCGTTGGATGATTCGCTGATAAAAACGATCACATTGCTGGCTAGGCGCTTTGGTCTTGAAACGGTGGCTGAGGGCGTGGAAACCGACGAGCAGCTTGAGCTGGTAAGGCACTTGGGTTGTGATGTCATCCAAGGGTACTATTATAGTAAGCCATTGCCAGTAGCAGAGCTGCAGGAGGCTGTTGATGCTATTAATCGCAATGCCTGCGTTGGTGTATTGCAGTCTTATCGCTAAGCGCTGTTGAACACAGGCGACTAGATTTCAAGTGTCGTACCTGTGCGCAAGCTAGCGGGTCGTGCGGCTAATTCGGTTACACATTTCGTCCCTAGCGCCGCCAGAGCAGCGTTAGAAAAGCTCCCCGCATACCCAATACGCTTCACCTTGTCGCCTTGTCCTGACGACGCTGTGAATAAAATGTCCGTCAACGAATTAACCGCACAACCTACTAGTGTGACAACCGCACAGGCCCATTGCGTTCGCACAGGCCCATTGCGTTTACCAAGTACCGGTGTTTTCCATGGACGCCCATGGTTCTGCAATCGGTAAAGCATCACCCTCCTGCAGTAGCTCGATTGAAATATTGTCGGGCGATTTAACAAAAGCCATACGACCC
>CALKXZ010000175.1 GCA_938003775.1 uncultured Granulosicoccus sp.
CGATGAACTTTCAACGTATTCGCCAAGACCATACGAAAATTCTTATCAGCCTGGGATTTCTGGCTGTCTTTTCATTAATGATTCTGGTCATGTGGCTGTCCATGACAACCTTGCAGGCCGTCAACAATGGCATGTCAGAACTGATTGAGGACACGGGCCAGAAGACCAGTCGCGCCTATCAAATGCGAGATGTGATCCGCTTACGTTCAGGTGCCGTGCGTTCACTGAGTCAGACGGACGATACAATCGAACGACAACGAATTTTTGACAAGTTAACCCAGTATACAAGCGTGTACCAGACAACGCGCACCGAACTGATTAATCTGGGCGCTAATGCTCGTGAGACCGCCATACTCGAAGAGATCAAAAAGACAGACCAACGAGTTTCGGATGCTTATGAGCGTACCAACTCACAGATCTATTCGCTAGAACAGGACATGGGTGAACTCAAGGGCGCTCTGAACGATGTGCAGCTACACGAACTGGTATTGCTTAACCATCTTAACGAGTTGGTGCAACTGGAAAAAGTATTGGCTGACGAAGCACTAGTAAGCAATCAGACCACCTACAAGGAAACACAGCGGCTGATGATTATCATTGTCAGTGCAGCATTTGCGTTGTCAATGATCATTTCGATGATCGTCATCACACGCGTGGCCCGCGCTAACAGACGTATTGCCCACCTGGCCAATCACGATGACCTGACTGGTTTGCATAATCGCCGCTCTTTCGAACAGCATCTGCAGTATACGATCAATATGGCAGAGCGCAGTGACAATGCACATGGTTTGTTGTATCTGGATCTCGATCGGTTCAAAATCGTCAACGACACTTGTGGCCACCATGCCGGTGACCAGCTACTGATTCAGCTAACCCAAACCATGCAGGAACGTCTACGCCGTGGCGATGTATTCGCCCGTGTTGGTGGTGATGAATTTGCCATCATCGCGCAGGGCAGTACGTTTGATGATATCCGGCAACTGGCAGAAGAGCTGCGCATCATCGTCAGTGAATTTACCTTTCGATACGAAGAACAGAGTTTTAAAGTCAGCTTAAGTATTGGTGTTACACCCATTGATGGGATGATCCAGGGCATGGAGCAGGTGTTGGCCGATGTGGATTCGGCCTGCTATGTCGCCAAGCAATCGGGCCGTAATCGCGTGCATGTAACGCAGGACAACGATTCAGAGGTGGTGAAATATCGCAGTGATCTAGCGGGTATTCAGGCCATTCGAAAAGCGTTGGCCGATGATCGACTGTCGCTGTTTTATCAACCTGTTTTTCATATTGAAGAGCGCTCCATAACGATGGCGCATTGCGAAATTTTGCTGCGTATCCGTAGCGAAAACGGCGAACTTTACTCACCGGCACGTTTTATTCCGATCGCTGAAAAGTACAACATCATGACCGAAATCGATCGTTGGGTATTTACTCATATCATTGATTGGATCGTGGCAAATCAAGACACCCATGTACTGCCTCGATTACTGATTAATCTATCGGGTCTGTCGTTTGCCGACGATGACTTTAGCCACTTTATCGTTGAGCGCTTGAGCAGGGGTGACATTAATACAAGCTATATCGCCTTTGAAATTTCAGAAGCAGCCGCTGTCAAAAACTTTGATAAGGTCAGTAGCTTTATAGAACGTGTGCGAACTCTAGGATGTGAGCTGGCGCTGGATGATTTTGGTTCTGGCTTTTCAAGTTTCGCCTATTTGAAGAAGCTACCGATGGATTATCTAAAAATCGATGGCTCATTGGTTCAGAATATTGCCACCAATGCCGTGGATCGGGACATGGTGGCTGCCATCAATCAAATTGGCCATACTGTTGGTGCAAAAACTATCGCAGAATTTGTCGAAGACGATGCAGTGCTGGCCTGCCTGCGCGACATGAACGTTGACTACGCGCAGGGTTATGGCCTGCGAATGCCAACACCACTGTCACAACTGGTGGACGAATTAGTCAAATGTGAGCCTGACGATACCTTGCGAAAAGCATCCTGACTGTCGCATCACCAAGGTGCAACCCCTGAACATGAATGGCCTCGATGCCTAACCACTGAACCGGAATCAGCACTAGCGCAGCGCGCTATCTAGTTGCGATCTCACGTAGGTGTCCAACGCCCTGTTTGACGTAACTGAATCGCCCACTACACCTTAGCTGCCGTTATCGACATTTTCTGCGGCCCCAGCAAGTAGTCGACACTACGGACTAACGCATCCAACCGACACCCGATTGGGCTCTATACGTCTGAACCATCTGTATCAGGTATTGTTGCCTAGTAGCCCTGTTGCCGTTGTACCGCTGATGTTAGTGCTGTTGGCAAAGCCCTGAGCGAGCTCTTCGTCGCTGGGTTCTCGGACATCAACGATGGCAAGCGTAAAGTTAAGTACCTGTCCTGCCAGAGGGTGGTTCGCATCCAACACCACCGTGTCTTCACGAATCTCTGTCAATGTCACCAGTTGCGAGGAACCGTCTTTGGCAAGTGCTTTAAAGCGCATACCCAGCACCAGTTCCTGAGTTTTTTCTATTGTATCGCGCGGCCACTGGGCTATCAGCTCTTCATCAGCGTAACCGTAGGCATCTTCAGGATAGATGGTCACAGCAACAGGGTCGCCTGCACGCTTTCCAGTCAGCTCGCGCTCCAGGCTCGGTAGCAGTGCGTTGGTGTTATGCATGTACACCAGTGGCAACTCGCCCTGCGAACTATCAATCAGCTCACCGAACCCATTAGTCAGCTGATAGTGCATAGATACCACACAGTTGTCATCTATGACTAGATCATCTTCGGACATGACACATAACCACTACTGAGAGAATGCAAAACAGGCCGTTTTGATAATAATGGATTAAACATTTGCCAGAGTAATTTACGGGTACGCTGGGTTAGGTTTTTCGGCTTTCCCAAAAAATGCTGGTTTGGTCTGTCGTCGGCGTTGCAATAGCACCACCAGACCAAGTACCAACAGGGCAGGAACGTAGAATATTTCCTTGAACAACCTATCGGCTGGTAGTTGTACCTTATCAACACGGACTAACGGGTCAGCATAGAAATCAAACATCTGGAGCGTTTGAAAAAACGCAGTGCCCGCAAACGGTTCTTCCAGAGCGGCGCCCTCATCGTCCATGATAACGCTCAGGCCTGCTTGCTGCAGACGGGTTTCTCCATCACCTGCCTCACCCAGGTCTGCCAGCAATGTTAACTGCGCAAGCTTGTCGGGATTATCAAAATCAGGACCGGTTACGCGCAATCGCAAGGGTTCTCCCACTGGCAGATTAGCGGCAACCTGAATCAGTTCGGCGGCTGGAATCTCGTTGTACGGCGCCTGCACACGATCCAGCCAAAAGCCAGGACGAAACAATGTAAAGGCAACCAGCACCAACAAAAGCGATTCCCAGATTCGACTGCGAGCAATAAAATACCCCTGTGTGGCTGCGGCAAACAACATCATGGCGATCACGCCGACCACGAACACCAGAATAGCCTTACCCAGTGATACATCGATCAACAACAGCTCAGTGTTAAAGATAAACAGAAATGGCAACAATGCTGTACGTATGTCATAGGCGAAACCCTGTAGGCCGGTTTTGATTGGATTTCCGCCAGATATGGCACTGGCGGCAAAGGCTGCCAACCCAACCGGTGGTGTATCGTCTGCCAGAATACCGAAATAAAAGACAAACATATGAACCGCTATCAACGGTACGACCAGTCCTTGCTGCGCACCCACTGACACAATGACCGGCGCCATTAGCGATGACACAACAATATAGTTAGCCGTCGTAGGTAGGCCCATACCCAACAGCAAACTCATGACAGCGACCAGTAGCAACATAACAATAAGGCTACCGCCGGAGAGAAATTCCACGAATTCACCCACCACCTGGTGCGCACCGGTCAACGAAACGGTACCAATAATAATTCCGGCGACACCCGTGGCCACCCCAATTGGCACCATACTGCGGGCACCGTTAACCATGCCCTGACCAAAATCAGTAAAGCCCTGTTTCACTGCGCTGCCAAAACTCAGCGTGGCATGATGGCTCCCGCGTAACAAGGACTTCAACGGATGTTGGGTCAATACGATGAAAATCATGGCCACTGATGCCCAGAACGCTGATAAGGCTGGCGACAGACGTTCTATTAAGATGCACCATAACAGCACAACAATCGGCAGTAAAAAGTACAGCCCCGTCAGTGCAACCTCACCGGGTTTGGGTAGCACCAATAACGGTGCGTTCGGATCATCCATGTGTAGATCAGGACGTCTGGCGCTTAGCGTTATCAGCATAAGGTAGGCCAGCAGGAACAGCCCTGCTGCCCCGTATATCGTCATGCCGGGAAATGCATCACTGATCCATCCCAAGCCGTAATAGACTATACCGCCAAGCACTACGATGGCCAGGAACCCAAACAACACGCCAATCAGCTTCTGCATAAGCGTGATATGCGAAGGGGGCTTGTCCAGGCCTGCTAAGTCTAGCTTCAGGGCCTCAAGGTGCACGATATACACCAGCGCGATATACGAAATCAGCGCTGGCAGTAGTGCATGTTTAATGACTTCTGGGTATGAGATCCCTGTAAATTCTGCAATCAGGAATGCAGCTGCGCCCATCACCGGTGGAGTCAGTTGCCCATTGGTTGACGATGCCACTTCAACCGCACCCGCCTTCTCCGCTGAGAAGCCTGTGCGTTTCATCAGAGGAATGGTAAACGTTCCTGTGGTCACAACATTGGCGATTGACGATCCTGAATAAATACCACTTAAAGCCGATGCCACCACCGCCGCCTTCGCAGGCCCACCGCGCAAATGACCCAGCGTGCCAAACGCAAGCTGGATGAAATAGTTGCCGGCTCCCGCCTGTTCAAGCAAGGCACCGAATAATACAAACAGAAATATCATGGAAGAAGCAACACCCAATGCTACCCCAAACACACCCTCGCCCTGCATCCAGTAATGCCACATCGCCTTGCCAAACGACGCTCCTTTCCACTGCACCACATCGGGTAGAAATTGCGCGTCACCAAAAAACACATACAGCACGAAAACACCGGCTACAATTAGCATTGGCAGACCCAACGAGCGATAGACTGCCAGCGCTATAAGCACCAGACCAGCGGCTGAAATGATGTTGTCTGCAAGTGTTGGCAATCCTGCACGAGTGGCAATGTCGTCCTTAAAGACAATCAGGTATAAACAGGCAACAATACTGGCCACTGCCAGCGCCCAGTCATAGGCCGGAATGCGCTGGCGCGAGCTATTTTTGAACAGTGGATAAGATAGACACGCTAGCACCATAGCAAACGCTAGGTGAATAACCCGCACTTGACTGCCGTTAAAGATCAGATTGATACCAATCTCTTCTGCCAGCCAAAAGGGTATGGCCGATGATACGTACAACTGAAATGCACTCCAGAGGAATGCAATGCAGGCAATCAGAAACCCTGTGCCACCCGCCAGAGACCTGCCACCAGTATCGATAGCGACGAAATCATCAAGATCAGGGGTTGCAGTCGACGCAGGAGTAGCCGAACTGGCAGTGGTGTTCATAGGCAGTCTTTTATCCTGGATCGGAGAAGCAACAGTGTGGAGCCTGCAAGCACCAAGTAGTGATGCAACACAGGCTCCTGCACAAGGCAATTCACACGCTCACCAATCGTTGAGACTGGCAATTTGACACCGCTGTTCCAGAATCATCTGGAACACTCCAAACAGCCTTACATCCAGCCGCGTTCTTTGTAGTACTTCACTGCACCATCGTGTAAGGGTGCCGATAAGCCATCGCTGACCATCTGAGCTTCATCAAGGTTGGCAAAAGCTGGGTGTAATTTTTTGAAATCCTCAAAGTTATCAAATACAGCCTTAACCACAACATAGACAACCTCTTCGGGGACATCGGCAGACGATACAAACGTTGCGCCAACACCAAAGGTATTGTTAGCCGCATCTTGCCCTTTATACATACCCGCTGGAATAGCGGCAGTGCGATAGAACGGATTATCTTCTATGAGCTTTTCAATGACAGGTCCTGTGACTTCCACAAAATCTACATCACAGGTATTGGTCACCTCGGTTACTGCCGCCGCCGGATGTCCCACGGTGTAAATCATGACATCTATCTTGTCATCACACAGTGCCTGCGCCATCTCGGAACCCTTCAACTCTGACGCCACTGAAAAGTCATCCATAGTCATGTCAAATGCGTCCATGACGACCTCAGCTGTTGCTCGCACACCCGAACCTGGATTGCCCACGTTGACCCGCTTTCCTTTTAGGTCCTCAAAAGAGCTGATACCTTTGCCACTTCTGGCTAATACAGAGAACGGCTCGGGGTGGACGGAAAATACAGCGCGCAAATTTTCAAACTTACCCTGATCTTCGAATTTGGATGATCCGTTGTAGGCGTGGTACTGCCAGTC
>CALKXZ010000176.1 GCA_938003775.1 uncultured Granulosicoccus sp.
GCGCTTAAGCTCGCAGTGTCATGATGCAAGGGTGACGTAACGCTTAAGCACGCGGTGTCATGGCTCAAGAACGTTGTTGCGTTTTAGCCAGTAGCGTCATGACTCACGGGCGAATTGTTCAAATGCGTCCAATGCACCGCATACATTCGGTGCCAGTGTTGGCAATTGCTGTGCTAACTCGTTGCGGCCAACTTGGCGTAGTAATTCTAGTGCTGCCTGACCATCATAGTCGCAGCCTGAGAGTCTGAGCCGGCAAGATGCATCCGTTTCACCAAATGCACTGCCTGGTAGTGTCACTATGGCGTGGCGCTCCAAAAGATAATCAGCCAACGCTGTGGAGCTGCTAAATGTATGGGTTTTTATACTGTTCTGCATATCAGGCCAGGTGTAGAACGCGCCTTGCGGTGTTGGGCAGGCTATTCCCATTGCATTTAGTCGCTGCGCTATGTACGTATTGACAATCTCATGAATCGTAACGGATTGTTCAACGAACTCCTCCACATCAGCATGACCCTGATACGCTTCCACGGCTGCGTACTGAACCGGGGCTGACACGCAGGACCAGGTTTCGCTGGCGATATGATTCAGTGACGTGATCAATTCCGTCATAGCTTTGGGTACTAACCCAATGCCCAAGCGCCAACCACCCAAAGACAGATGTTTTGACAAACCACTGGTGACGATAGCGCCTTCGGGAAAGTGCGTTGACGCCGTTCGGTATTGCCGGTCAAACGACAACCGTCCGTATATTTCATCGGATATTAAGGTCACGCTATTGCGACGGCAGAATTCCGCGGTTTGAGTCAGTGCATCGTCAGTGATCGTGACTCCGGTGGGATTGCCGGGAAAATTGATCAGCAGCTTAGTTGGTTTAAGTCCCTGTTGCTTTGCCGAATCGTAGGCGTGCTGTAATTTGTCGGGATCCAATGTCAACCCGTCAGCACTAATGCTGGTAGGGACGGGTACAACGTTCTGAGACAGTAGGCTAGCCTGGGGTGCATAACTGACCCAGGAGGGCACGGGCAGCATAATGTCGCCACTCATGGCCATTTGCAATGCAAACAGAATCAGCTTACTTCCCGGCGCCACAATGACATGATAGTCCTCTGGGTTAATACCGGTTAGTCGAGCCTGATGATTCACCACTGCGTCGTGCAATGCCGGAATACCAGCCACGGGTAGGTAGTCTTTAACAGTGGCGTGGCGTTGAAGTACTTCAACCAATCGAGGGTGCGCTGGAAAAGGTGCCTGGCCAAATCCCATGTGAAAAATCTGTCTACCCTGGGCTCGCAATTGAAGAACTTTCTCATTGGCTGCCAGTGTCGGGGACAGGTGTGGCGTGATAATAGTCATGGATTAATTACCGGCTGCCGGTTCAAACACTCATATACTCTGACACATTGATATACGATAGAGGCAATCTTTTAATAATCCTGCGGGAGATGTCAATGAGCGTGGTTCCGGTCAAGTCTGCATCGCTGAGCTCAGCAGAGATATCCTGGTTTGCACCGCTGTGCTCAGATGACTATCAGTATCTGGGCGTACCTGATGGTCACTATCGTAGTAGCTGGGAAAACACGTCGGCTATAGCGCGTCGCGCTGATGAACTGGGATTTCGTAACATTCTGTGCCCCTCCTCGTACCAGGTCGGGCAAGATACCTTGTCGTTTGTGGCAGCCAATGCACCATTAACCTCGAACATCAATATGCTGGCAGCTGTGCGCTGCGGTGAAATGCAGCCCATTATGCTGGCCCGTACGCTGGCAACGCTTGATCACATGCTGGAGGGCAGGCTCACAGTCAATATCATCTCATCTGACTTCCCCGGACAAAAAGAAGACAGCGCGTATCGCTATCAACGTTCTCGCGAGGTGGTGGAGATTCTGAAACAGGCCTGGACACTGGACGAGATCAATTTTAGCGGCGAGGTCTACGATTTTAAGGGGTTGACAACAGATCCAGTCAAACCCTACCAAACTCACGGCGGTCCATTGCTGTATTTTGGTGGTTACTCGCCACCGGCTCTGGACCTGTGTGGCGAGCACTGCGATGTGTACTTGATGTGGCCGGAGAAAAAAGAGGAATTAGCGGCACGTATGAAAGCGGTGCATGCGTGTGCCAGCCAATACAATCGCATACTCGATTACGGGCTGCGCGTGCACGTCATTGTGCGCGACACCGAACAGGAAGCGCGAGAATATGCACAGGCACTGGTATCAAAGCTTGATGACGAACAAGGTCGGGCTATTCGGGAACGTGCGTTGGATGCCACCTCGCTGGGCGTTGCCCATCAAGCGAAGAACCGAGACAACGCTGATGATGAAGGGTATGTTGAACCCCATCTGTGGACGGGCGTGGGTCGTGCGCGTTCTGGCTGTGGTGCCGCTTTGGTGGGCAGCGCTGATCAGATTCTGAGCGCAATTGAAGAATACAAGGCCATGGGAATTCGCTCTTTTATCTTCTCAGGCTACCCGCATTTGGAGGAGTGCGACTATGTTGGTAGGCTGCTACTGCCTGAACTGGAAACCTGTTCACTGCCGCAGGTTCATGGGCGTGTGCCCACAGGCAAACCAGCCACACCCTTAGGCACGGGTGTGCGCCGTTAACCTGGGTAGATTATGCTGGTGAACTGTCACGGTGTAGGGTTGCCTTGAACATTGCAGAATTCAGATCAGTCGTCATTGTCTGCAAATGGATTATGCCGGTTGCGTGAAAGAACGGTGCGAATTCCAGCGGCTGTGAAAAAAAGACCTATAGCAAACAGGGTTAGTGGCTTTTGACGTAAAAATTCGTGCAAACCCTCAGTCAGGTGTACGCCACCGGTGCCCATCAACAGTAAACCTACTACAAATAACATAATTCCAAATACACATTCCTGAGCGCTGTACATTATTCTCAGTAATTTAGTCTGCCAAGGTTTGTAGGATTGCCTGGTAAGCTGCCGTTTTTTCTCCAGACGGGTAAAGTGGCGCAGTGGGCTACGAAATTGCCTAGCTATACGACCATTTTGACTGACCGTTGTCTCCACGCACAACCGGTACAACAGCGCAAGGATTGCGAAAATAACAGTCACAGCGGCAGTGAGTTCTAGTTTACCGAGTTCAGTCATGGTGAGCAGTCTGTCAGGTGAGAGTCGACTTAGAATTCAGTGCACATTATCGGATCATAGTACGATGTCGTGATACTGCAATGACGGAATAATTCCATGGCGCGCGTAACGATTGATATCGGTCTGGCTTCAGACCTTGAGGTCATTGATCAGTTTCTAGAGCCTAAGGATCAATACCTGGTAGATGCGGGTTGTGGAAACATGCAGTTGTCAAAAGCGCTGGCCGATCGAGGCGCATCTGTTCTGGCCATTGATCCAGACCCGATACAGGCTGATAAGAACAAACGGGTACAAACTATGTCTCGCGTAGCCTTTGCTCAATGCGGGGCGCAGGAAATACCGGTAGAGAGTGGGTCGGTGGACGGTGTCGTGTTCCCGTATTCATTGCACCATGTGCCGCAATCGCTTTATAACAGCGTCTTTACAGAAGCACGTCGTGTTCTTAAACCCGATGGTTTTGTCTATGTCATTGAACCTGTCGCACAAGGAGACTTAAATGATGTTATGCGACTGTTTCATGATGAGCAAGAGGTACGTCATCAGGCTCAGATTGCGCTTGATACCTTGGCCGCTCCGTTTTTTGAAACGACCACAGAGCTGCACTACAAAACCGCTATTCAGTATTCGTCGTGGCAGGAATATGCCGATAACTATGCCGCCAAATCCTACAATACGGGTTATACCGAGGCCGATGTGCGCGCCGACAAAGTCCGGGATCGGTTTTACCGTCTTGGTGAACCCACCGGTTTTAAATTTGAAGTCCCTAAAAAAGTCACCTGGTTACAGCGTCAGTCCGGGGGGAGAAGATAATGAACTATGCGTGCTTTGATGTTGACGTGCAATCGTCTATTGCACATATCAGGCTTTGCCGTCCGGATAAGCGCAATAGCATGATTCCATCGTTCTGGACTGAGCTACCGACTATTGTCAAACAGCTGGATAGCAACGGTGATGTTCGTGTCATCGTCTTGTCCTCTACCGGCCCGCACTTTAGCTCGGGGATGGATTTATCGGTGTTTTCGAACGGTTTGGATTCAGATGTGGTTGCGCATCAAACGTCCACGCAGCGCGCCGCTCAGTTTTACGAGATCGTGCAACGGTTGCAACACACTTTTACGTGCTTGGAACAGGTGCGTGTTCCTGTATTGGTCGCTATCCAAGGTGGGTGTATAGGTGCTGGTGTGGACCTGGTAACAGCGGCCGACATGCGTTACGCCACTCGGGATGCCTACTTCACCATCTATGAAACCAACCTGGCGATGACTGCTGATGTTGGTACCTTCCCACGTATAAGTCATTTAATGCCTGATGGCCTGGTCCGGGAACTGGCCTACACAGGCCGACAGATGCCTGCTGAGGAAGCCCAATCTGCCGGTCTGGTCAATGCGGTCTACGATACGCATGAACACATGCTCAGTGCCGTGCTGGGTATTGCCAAACAAATTGCTGCCAAAGCGCCCATGGCTATCTACGGCTGTAAAAAAATGATACTGCATGCCCGTGATCACAGTGTTGCGGAAACACTAGACTATGTCGCCTTGTGGAACGCTAGTTTCTTTCAAAAAGAGGAGATAGCAGAGGCGATGCATGCAACGGCTGAACAACGTGATGGACAATTTGCCTCACTGCCAGCAAAAACCGACGATAACGCGGACGATGACATCAGACTGCCCTGATAACTCGTTCACCAGTCACTTTCCAAAAGCTGCCCTGGCGCAGACTGGCCCAGCGACTTTACATCAGTGGGACTGGGCGAGTGATGCAGTATTTGTGCAGGCATTGCGCCAATCATGGTGCGCGCAATACGCTGATTACCTGGGCCGCAAAGAAGCCAACCGATTAATAGAGCAACTAAGTGCTTCAGGTGACCTTTACGCACACCCGCTAGCCGCCACACTGGTGGCTTGTCAGGACAACAAGCCAGTGGGCATTGCAGCGTTGCGACCTCTGCAAGGGCTGTCGCTTATTACTATGCTGGAAATACTGCCCGATCATAGAAGATTGGGTATTGGGCGTCAGCTAGTGCAGGCGTTGTCAGTCAGTGGCGAGCGACTTCTAGTCCATGTATCCATCCACCGGCCTGAGCTCTGTGTTTTCTATAACACTCTGGGGTTTAAACTGCTCAAACGCAGTGCGGTGGATCACTACGGGCATGCTCTGGAATTCGATATAATGGTTCGATGAGCACACATGAGCCGGATTTATCAGGTGAAATACCGCGCCGTTCTGCTGAGCAGGTGATGCGGTTGGAGCGGCTCGGGTCTTTCCATCAGTCGCGGCTCTCGTTCATGCGTATTCTTACGCGTCGACTCAAGCGGGAACGTTGGACGCTGCAACGTACGGTGTTTTCACTCAACGCACACAGTGTTGGTCATGCCGTCTATACCGTCTCAGGACCTCAGCGTGAGTACTCACTGATCGCCTTTAGCCATGATCTGCCCGATAGCATGCGTTCAGACCGCGTCATCGCCACGGCCTGGGATGCAACTTTTGTGCTTTTTGACGGTACACCCACTCAGCCCGATATCGACAGACTGGCCAAGTCGGTGCCAATTCAGGAAGCAGGTCGGCTGCAGAGCACCGAATTAACGTTGTCGCGTGCCAATCGTTCCGTGCGTCTTTGGCAGCATGTGGTGGAAAGACTTGCGCAAGGCAAGCAACCGGATACGGATAAAATTGAGTCAGTGGGCTATCTGATGCGCACGACCGCAGTATACGGATCAGGAAAATTTGGTGCAGCTGATCGTCAGTCAATCGCTGGGCGTGCAGAATTTGCCGAACCCTTTCAGGCCGAGATGCTCACTGTCTATCTGATCCGCACCTTCGTGCGAGATTTAGTCGAGCATGCGGCATTCGTCGTAGGCGGTGCGCAAGCCGTTGCACTGGCACCGGGTATTGCGCGCCAACTCGGCATTGGAAATTCAACAGGCCTGGGCATGGCGCCGTTTCTTATTAATCATCCGCAGCTGTTCAATAACTGGATCATGGTTCGTGAGGAAGCGCTGGCCCGTGTTCGCAATATTCCAGCGTCTACCCCCGATGAACAACAACTCTTTTTGAACGTACTGGGTCGGGTGACATGTGCATTTGATCGTTGGCACTCTGAGCATCCAATACAACAGAAAAATCTCATTGTCTTGAAGCGGGATATGACGCTTTTGCGCGAACACGCAGCGCACATGGATCTATCATCAAATTACCCCTGGAATAGGTTGTATCAGTGGTCGACACAGACACTGGGCATAGAAGCACAAGAATGCCTGGTATCTTTACTGTTAGAACCTTATGCAGATCTAGTGGACGGAATGGCCTGCTGTCTGTCTGCCAGCGATGAGCAGCCCAGACGCATACAAGGTGCAATGCCTGTGGCACAGCTCAGAGCATTGATCGAGCAACATTATCACTGGGCAATCAGCCTTAATTGGCAAGAGAAGGCCAATTGCTCACGAGCCTGGTACGTATCAGAAGAGAAGCTGGAGCCGCGACTTGGCGAACGCTTCGAAGAACCTATCGAGCCTTATGAACAACCGCTAGCACCGGCTCGCGATATTGCTTTGTTGCATGCGTGTTTGATGGCTGCCGATGAACATGCTTTGGTCGCTGAGCTTTTGCTGCAACACCCTGAATACCGCCATGTTGTGCGACGCGTACAGTTACTGGCTGATGCGCCCTACGCCGAAATTCGTGACAACACCATCAGCGAATCGCTTATTCCGTTTGATATGTTGCGCTGCAAATTATCGTTCTTCGGAGCCACACGATTCGATCCTCGCTCTGATCGGTGGTTACGTATCAGCTTATACGCCAACGCGCCTTATCCTGAGGAATTGTTAACCCATGATGCCGACACTTGGGTATACCCTGACTCACTAGCTTAGTGCAATGACACACTCTTTGAACGAGTTGGCTGCGCTGGTAAAACTATCGGCAAAAGGAGCTGGCTATTCGTGGGGCATGGCTGAAGAGGCGAGCTATGCGGTTCGTTGGTTAGCCGCAGCCAACTTACCGGCGCCACAAATACTGGCCTGTATCTTAAATCATCAGTCAATCGCTCATCGTGAGTTGGCTGGGCCGCAAATAGACAACACCCTCTGGATTGCCGGAAAGACACCGATGTGCCCATTGCGAACAGGTGCCGCATTGAGTGATTTTGCATCGGTTCTCAGCACGGCCGGTCCCATCGATATTGGTCCGGTAAATTGGCCAGTGGCTTTGTTGCCGTTTATTTGCCTGGCATCTCAATCGGTGGACGATGTACTGTCGGTGTCCTGGGGCGGCTTGTACTTTGAATGTCGTCAGGGTGTGCTAGCTGTGAATGAGCAGCATTGGTCAGAACTGCAGCATCAGGCATTGTCAGATCAATCAGCACATGTCAGTTGTCAGCTCTCAGTGACGCAACATCAACGTCCATTGAAACCAATAGAGCGACTGACGCTACGTGCTGAAATCAGTGAGGATTGCCTGGCTGAATTGAAATCGATGGCTGCGCGCACCTACGCACCTGCTACCGAGGCATCCAGAATATCCGGTGCTGGTGCTGGAACAACTGACAACGATTGACCTGCTTTGGCAAAAAACAATGCCTGATACCTACCAACCCATAGACTGCGATCTCTACGATTACATTGAAGCTGCCTGTGTGTTTCATTACATGCTTGAGATAAAACGGGTTGCTGCTCAACCTGTGACAGGTCAGGCGCTGACCACGCGCGTAACAAAGGGCGATGGGGAATTCATTGAGCTGGACGTGCAGGGCGAATCGGTTGAAATTCGATTAGACACGGTTATCAGCATAAAACCGCTCGATACAGGTGCGCAGTTTGGTCTAATTACCTTCCGCACGGATGATTAATCAGACCGCTAATCGTGTTTCAACAGCATTCGCTGGTGACACTTAAACCGCCAAGTCCTCTTGCCCGTTGATGTTTGCTGTTGGACGATACCGGTGTGCCTGTGAGCAAACACCGGGTGCCATAACGCCCGTGGGATTCGTTGTTTGAACGCTTTGAAGCTCACGCGACACTAATGCTATCCTGACAACGTACCATTTGTTCACACTGAGACCCCACAATGCCGCAATTCGCCACTCGTTCTATCGGAAATACACCATTACACGTCACAGAGCTGGGGCTGGGTTGCGCGGCCATGGCGGGTAACCATCGACCTGTTGCCAATGAGGATATCGCTGGTGCAATAGATGAAGCGCTGAACCAAAACATAGGGTACGTTGACACGGCGCCATTCTATGGGTTTGGTCGCTCTGAGCATTTTGTCGGCAATGCTTTGCGTGATCGTGATGACTATGTCCTGTCAACCAAAGCAGGGCGTTTGCTTGAGCGTGGTTACCCGACAGATTCCAGTGCCGGTGAATGGCCCGGTAGTTTTCCTTTTCATCAGGTCTATGATTATTCCTATGATGGTGTTATGCGATCATTTGAAGATAGCTTCCAACGTATGGGGCTCAGTCGTATCGATATTCTGTTGTTGCACGATATTGGCGCTATGCAACACGGCGAGGAGGCGAATAAGGCCCTGTTTGCCGACGCTATGTCAGGTGGATACAAAGCATTGGATGAACTGAGATCTGCTGGCGATATCAAGGCCATTGGGCTGGGTGTCAATGAGCGTGAAGTGTGTCAGCAGGCTATGGAACATGGTCAGTGGGATGCCTTTCTACTGGCTGGACGCTACACGCTACTAGAGCAGTCGCCGCTGGATGATTTGTTTCCGGCCTGTGAAAAAGCGGGCACCAGCATTATTCTGGGAGGGCCATTCAATTCAGGAATACTGGTGGGAGGGGATACCTGGAATTACGCCAAAGCCCCAGCCGATGTCGTCAGCAAAGTTGCCCAAATTAGCGATATTTGCGCCTCACATTCCATACCGCTTCCAGCTGCTGCACTGCAGTTTCCATTAGGGTCGAGCCGGGTTTCCAGTGTCATACCCGGTCCGCGCTCACGCGCAGAAATGCAACAGATTATTGATTGGTTTCAAATTGCAATACCAGCCGGTCTGTGGAGTGACTTAAAAAGCGCTGGACTCATGCATGAACAAGCGCCACTGCCATCGGCTGATTAGACCAAGTTCAGATCGTTACCAATTCCTGATAGAACGCTAAAATTCGCCGATTAACAGCCGAACGCTTTTCGATATGCGGGAGATGTCCGCAGTTCTCCAATAGCTGTATCTGTGCGTTCAGTAGGGCAATATTGTCAGGGTCCAATGGGTTAACCTGGTCCTTGTCTCCCCAGATACAAAGTCTAGGAACAGTCGATTGCCCAATGGTCGCTATTACCGTTTGCATCTGTGGCTGTGAATGTATTAAATCATGGGCGATAGCGTGAAGTGATTGACGTACGCCGGGTGTTTGTAGATAGGACAACACGCCCGATGCAAGCGATGCACTGATCAAGCGTGGATCATGCACAAGCATGTTGAGTAATAAGTTGATGGCGTCTTGTTGTCGTGCATCGGCATAGTTGATCAGGAATCGCTGATGGATACATCTGCTTACACCTGCTGGTGTGATTAGCACGAGTGACAACACATCAATTAAATCCTGGTATGCCAGTTCCAGTGCGAGTCGAGCACCCAGACTGTGGCCAATCAGGTGAAGCTCCTGTAGTCCTGTGATCTCAATGCAACTGGCTACATGACGGGTTAACGAGGCGATGGTCATGGACGATAGTGCGCGTGCACTGTTTACACCATGGGCCGGTAAATCCAGTACCCAGACTGTTGCGCTGTCGAACAGGGCAGGTGCGGTAGCCAACCATGATTGACGATCAGAGCCGTATCCGTGCAGTAGCAGTACGGCTGGGCCCTGACCACCCAATCGAGTCAGCGGTGTCGGTGTGCCGGTCATCGACGCGTTAGTTGCTCGTCGAAATAATACCCAGGATGGCGCCTTGTTCAACGATGTCATCAACATCTGCGCTAATCGAACGCAGAATGCCTGTGGCAGGTGCCTCTAGTTCAAGGGCTACTTTAGGCGTTGTCAGCAGTAAGATCTGGTCGCCTTCAGTCACCGTTTCACCTTCCTTGACTAACCACTGCTCTACCTGTGCTTCGCTGATTTCATTGCCAAGATTGGGTACGACAATAGGAGTGTCCATGGTAGTCATGAGTCGCCTGCAATTAGTGTTAAAAAATTATCGTTATAGACCACTGGCAGCCAGTGATTGATCATTCCAGCGGCGGATGCCTTTAGTCACACCGGCGTGTTCTGGGTAGAACTCTTGAGTCACGATATCTATGATGTCGTGTGCTTGTGGAAAATAAGTACTTTCCATTTCAGCACCCGGCACAATCCAATTGGGAGCACCCAGTACCCGCGGCGCAGCCTTCAAGTGATCAAACCCGAAACGCGTGATATTGGCAGCCAGCGTCATGGCAAAACTGCTGCGTTCTGACGACTCCGAGATAATCATCACTCTGCCAGTTTTCTTAACTGACGCTAGCACACGGCCGTAGTTGAACGGTACCAGCGAGCGCGCATCAATTACCTCACAGCTTAGACCCGTCAATGACTCGAGCTGCGAGGCGGCATCCAGGGCTGCAAACAGAGACGGCCCAATAGTCAATAGGGTCATGTGGCTACCAAGCCGCTTCACGCAGGGTTCGCCCAGTGGCACTGTGTAGTAGTCATCTGGAACACCGCCCTCTACCCATTGCTCAGTAACCTCGTACAGCCGTTGGCTTTCAAAAACCACCACCGGATCATTGCTGCATAACGCACTGGCCATCAAACCTTTTGCATCATACGGCGTTGCTGGATAGACAACCTTGAGCCCTGGAACATGTGTGATCAGTGACGACCAGTCCTGCGAATGCTGTGCACCATACTTGCTGCCCACTGAACACCGCAGAACCACAGGTACGCTCAGCGTGCCGCCAGACATGGATTGCCATTTGGCCATTTGATTAAATATCTCGTCGCCTGCCCGGCCAATAAAATCGGCATACATCAGTTCAACCAGACTGCGGCCGCCTTCCAACGCATAGCCAACGGCAGTGGCGACAATGGCGGCCTCCGAGATAGGTGCATTGAACAGCCGGTGCTGCGGAATCAGATCAGCCAGACCGCGATAGACACCGAAGGCTCCACCCCATTCGCGGCACTCCTCTCCGTAGGCTATCAATCGTTCGTCGTGAACCAGGTGATGCAGAATCGGTTCGAACAGCGCATCTCTGAGTGTAATAGCGCGCATGGGGGAGAGTAGGTCACCCGTATCGCTCAAACCGGTACGCGATTTTTTTAAATTTTGACGTACGCGCGCGCAGGTTTTCTCGTCCGGTATTGAATCAATACGTGTCGACGGCGGTTCGATGCTGGTATGACTGAACATCAAACGACCGATCAATGTTGGGTTGGCGTGTATGTCCACAGGTGGGGCCAGCGTAGGATTGATGGCCAGCTCGGTGATTGCCCGCATACGAGCCTTTACCTCATCTTTTAACACCTGTGTTTCTTGCAAGCTGATGATGTTGGCACTTGTCAGTTGGTCAGCGTAGCGGGCAATTGCATCGTGTGCAGCCCAAGCCTTCATTTCGTCACGGCTGCGATAAGCATTGGCATCGGATGTGGAATGTCCGGATGTCCGGTAACACTCAATATCCAGTAGCGCAGGACCGTCACCGGCAATCAGTCTTTGGCGTTGCCGCAAAACCGCGTCAGCCACTGCCAATGGATTAGTGCCATCGACAGTTTCTGCGTGCAGGCTGTTGGCGTGAATGCCCGAACCGATACGTGAGAGTCTGTCCCAGGCCATAGTCTCACCGATAGTCTGACCACCCATTGCATAAAAATTGTTGTTAAACAAAAACAACACCGGCAGTGCACCTGAACGTTTGGTTTCCCATAACGAATGGTATTGCGCCATTGCGGCAAAATTCATGGCTTCCCACACCGGACCACAGCCAGTAGAACCATCACCGGCAATGGCAACGGCAATACCTTCACCGTGCAGTTTCTGGTGTAGGGCAGCACCGGTTGCAATACCAGCTGATCCACCGACAATGGCATTATTAGGGTACGCACCAAACGGTGGAAAAAATGCGTGCATGCTGCCACCCATGCCACGGTTGAAACCTGTGGCGCACATGAAAATTTCACTGAGTAAGCCAAACAACAAAAAGTCTTCCGCCAGTGCTTTGCCGCTACCACCCAAGTTCGATTGGACAGTCCGTAATACGTCTCCCTGCGCATGGTTCTGCATGATCTCGCCTAGCGTATTAGTGCCCAGGTGTGAGATAGCACTGAGACCTTTGGCGATAAATTCGCCATGGCTTCTGTGGCTGCCATAAATGTGGTCCTGCGGTAACAAAGCCAGTGCGGTTCCGACCGCTGATGCCTCTTGTCCCACAGACAGATGGGCGGGCCCACGGTAGGCGTATTCTAAAGATTCGTACTTTCCCATTGAACGCAACGCACCGAGCATGGTTTCGAACTCACGCACGATCAACATGTGTCGGAGCACGTCAATCAAAGATTGTTTTCCGCGCGTTGTTAGCTCCTCTTGCAGCGCAGTCTGATACTGATAGATAGCGATATTGGCATGGGTGAGTGAACCCTTTTGATTGAATCGCTCCGGTAATACCGGTATAGATTTAGGCATGCGGTGAGTATAGCGGGTCGTGTAGTTTCACTGACATGGTTTGTGGGTGTGGGCCATAGTCTTCACGGTAATGCCATGCGTGTACTCCGTTAGGCCCAGACGCAGCTTCTGTGCGAGTTACGCTTGACTCTTGTGAACCTCGGTCATAAAGTGGAGCCTCGGGTTTATTGACGCCGTGAAAAAAATGCGGTGTTTGGCTTACGAATCGGGGAGATTAAATGAAAAAAACAACAAGCTTTTTGTCAGGCGTCATCGGCGGTACGTTATTGGCTTCGGTGGTCGGGGGCTCGGCCGTAGCAGCCGAATTTGACGGCATCGAGATCAACATTCTGACACGACCAGGCCCTGTCATTGCCCAAAGACTGGTTGAACGAGGCGAAGAATTTACTGCCATGACCGGGGCGAAAATACGCGTGAACGAGGTACCTTTCGCAGAGTTGTTTCAAAAAATACTGACCGACTGGGCAACGGGAACCAACTCCATCGATGTCGGTGTTTTCGCATCGGGCTGGGCTGTTGAGCTGGCTGATGGTGATCTGCTTGAAGATTTAACACCGTACGTGGAAGCCGATGAGAAACTGCAATTCGACGATATCGCTCCCTTTTTTCGTGAATTTAATCAAAAGATTGGTGGTAAAACCAAGTTGATCACCATCGATGGTGATTTCCAAATGTTGTACTACCGCCGTGACATATTTGACGAGATGGGAATAGCACCCCCGCGTAATTGGGAAGAGTACATGGCCGCTGCCAAGGCCACGCACGGCAAAGATCTCAATGGCGATGGTGAGCCCGACTACGGCTCGTGTATTTTCAAGAAGCGCAACGCACAATCGTATTTTGCGATCATGTCAGTGGCCGCGGCGTTTAGCCAAACCCAAGGCACTGGACAAGGCTTCTTTTTTGATACCGACACCATGAAGCCACTGATAAACAACGAGGCATGGATTGAAGCGTTGAATGTGTACAAAGCGACCGGTGAGTACGGTCCGGCGGAAGAATTAAATCAGGATATTGGCGATACACGTGCACTGGTGCAGTCCGGACGATGTGCCTTAGCCATTGACTGGGGTGATATCGGGCCGTTATCCATTGATGAGGCAGGCGCCGCTATCCGCGACAAGATGGGTGCCACTGTTATGCCCGGTACATCGCGAGTGCTTGATCGTGAAACGGGAAAGCTGGTGGACTGCACACCAGAGATATGTCCGCATGCTGTTGATGGTATCAATATCAGTCCATTTGCGGCCTTCGGTGGTTGGTCCGGTGCGATCAATAAAAAAGCGGACGACAAGGTCAAGGCTGCGGCATACGCATTCCTGTCGTACATGAATCAGCCGGAACAGTCGAATCTGGATGTGACCATGGGTTGGACGGGATATAACCCTTATCGTAATTCCCAACTTGATGATACAGCCAACTGGGTTGCCGCTGGTTTTTCAGAAGAGTTTGCGCTGAACTACCTGGGCGCTATTAAAGACAGTCTGAATAATCCCAACATGGCTTCTGATCTGCGCATACCAGGCACAGCACAATATCAAGGTAACGTGTTGGACCGAGAGCTTGCCCGATTCCTCGCTGATGAAATAACAGCGGCAGAAGCTGTCGCAAATATTGAAGAAGGCTGGGAAGAAATCACTGAGGACTTCGGACGTGATTCGCAACGTGAGATGTACAAATCCTCTTTGGGAATCACGAACTAAACACCACGAAAGCCTTGTTATGATGTGTTGTCATCGCCGTTGTACCGGTTCTCAGGAACAATGGCGATGAGCAACGCACGCACCTATAGGGTGAGTAACTCTGAGCATAACCAGTCGCTGACTCATCGATTAAGCGAATGGTTTGATCGACAAGCCAGTACGCTGTTTATCACACCTGCCGTCATACTCATACTGGTTTTTTCAATTTTTCCGCTGGTGGCCTCACTGGTGATCGCTTTTTCTCGCTTTCGTTTGCGTGCTGGTAGCTATCAGGTTCGCTTTGTTGGGCTAAAAAATTTCGAGAAACAGTTTTTCGGCTCAGAACAGTTCCATTTTCTCGGCACGTTCAAGGGTATGAGTGTTCTGGGATACGCGGTGAGCGCAGTAGCTGCGTTGTTGGTGCTCTGGTGGCTGTATCGCTATTGCCGTCGTCAATTTTGGTGGTTAGGATTTATCGGGCGTCTGCTAAGCGCTGCTATGGGATTGGGTCTGGTGTTGTTGTTCTCAGCCACACTGCTCAGCGGTCATCAGTTTGGAACTCTGGGTGTGACCGTGTTCTATGTGTTTGCTGGCTGCCTTATCCAGTTTGTTATTGGGTTGTCTCTGGCCTTACTCTGCTCCCAACCGATTCGCGGCAAAACGTTCTTTCGGGTCGTGTTTTTTCTCCCATTGATGATTACCCCGATCGGTATCGGTTATGCGTTTCGCATGTTGGCCGACACAACAAAGGGGCCTTTCTCACCGATATGGCAATTGGCTGGGTTGGGTGATTTTTCTTGGTCTACAGATCCCTGGGCCGCACGAATATTCATCGTAATTGGCGACTCCTGGCAGTGGATTCCATTTGTATTTATTATCTTGTTAGCAGCGTTAGAGAATATACCCCGAGATCATCACGAAGCAGCACAGGTTGACGGCGCAAGTGGTTGGCAGATTTTTCGTGAGATAACCTGGCCACAGCTTGTACCGGTTGCAGCCACAGTCATGCTTATTCGTCTTATAGAGGCATTTAAGCTGGTTGATTTACCCAACATCATGACCTCTGGTGGGCCGGGTATTGCCACTGAATCTATGTCGCTACACTCGTATTATGCGTGGCGTTCATTGGATCTGGGTCAATCCTCTGCGATTGCTTATTTGTTGTTGTTTACTACAGTGATCATTTGTGTATCGTTCTTCAACTACGTGGTGGTTGGTCGAATTCGCCGAAACGCTGCCTGATGCATCATTGCTACGGTAAAAATATCTGATGCCAGTTCACTCACGTTCTGTAGTAAACAGATTGTTCGAAGCGCCGGCGATCGGTCGCATGGCACCGGCATCGGCGCTGATTGTTTATGGTTTGCTAGCGGTATGGACAGCCGTAGTCTGTTTTCCACTGTATTGGATACTCATCACGTCATTAAAAAGTGCAGCTGATGTCAATGGCGGTCCTGTCTACTTACCGTGGATCGATTTCACCCCCAGTTTGCACGCCTGGCGTGAATTGCTGCTTATTGACTATGAAGATACGCTGCGTTCCTATCTGAACAGTATTGTGATTGCCGTGTTATCCACACTGTTGTGCATCAGCGTAGGATCAATGGCAGCCTATGCACTGGCCCGTATGACCTACCGTCCCAAGTTCGGCAATATTTTGATGTTTGTGCTGGTGATGATTGCTGCGTTCGTTGTCATCGGGAAGCTGGGCGTGGATTGGAAACTGGCTGTGAGTGTTGCGCTAGCCGTCTGGTTCTTGCTGGTTCGCAGTATAGGGCGCCACTTTACAAAATCTGTGGGTAATGCAGATATTCTTTTTTGGATGATCTCGCAACGCATTCTGCCACCTATTGTTACCGTTGTACCCATCTACATCATGTTTCAGAATCTGCGTATGCTTGATACACATCTGGCGTTGATTCTGACCTACGCGGTTGTGAACCTTCCTATAGTGGTATGGCTGATGTACGATTTTATGAACGGTATTCCGCTTGAATTAGAGGAGAGCGCTCAACTTGATGGGGCCAGCCGCTTTCGAACATTTTGGGAAATTATTCTGCCACTAGCGAAGCCTGGGCTTGCGGCTACCACACTGCTGGTTCTGATACTGGCCTGGAATGAGTATATTCTTGCTGTGTTCCTGACCACATCCAACGCTCAGACCATACCGATACTGGTATCAGCAATGAATGCAGGTGAGCGCGGCATCCTTTGGTGGAGTATGTGTGTGGTGATCATTGTCATGATTATCCCGGTCGTGTTCATGGCCATCGTACTGCAAAGGTTCATTAGTAAAGGTGTACTGCTCGGCGCTGTTAAGGGCTAGCCTGATGATATCGAAAGGGGGAAAGTAGACAAGCAATGGAGTCAAACAGTGATGCCAAACGGCTCAGCTTACAGCTACTGAACAAGTCTTACGGTGCAGTTCATGTAGTAAAAGGGCTTAGTCTGGATGTTGAACCGGGCGAATTTCTTGTTTTGCTTGGCCCGTCGGGCTGTGGCAAGACCACGGCATTACGCATGATTGCGGGGCTGGAAACGGTAGATGCGGGTTCCATAGAACTTGGTGGACGGGATATAACGCATGTATTGCCAAAATACCGTGATATTGCGATGGTGTTTCAATCGTATGC
>CALKXZ010000177.1 GCA_938003775.1 uncultured Granulosicoccus sp.
GTGGTTCATCCAGTACCCATAAGATGGCTTTTTGTAACCGCAGCCGCGCCAGCGCTACACGGCGCTGTTGCCCAGCCGACAACGCAGCGCTTGGTAGATCCATACGATCCCCGATTCCCAGTTCATCAAGCACTGACTGGACTCGTTGCCGCACAGAGCTGGATAGGTCCTCGTCAGTACTCACAGAATCGCTGGCACTGAGCTCAGGGCACAAGGCCAGTAAATTTTCATACGGGGTCAGGCCACCGGTAATACCCGGTTTGTGCCCCAGGTAGAGCAACTGACCATACAGTGCCTCTCGCACGCCGTAAAACGGCTTGCCACACCAAAAAACTTCACCTTCATCGAATTCCGCCAAACCAATAAGCGCTCTTAACAGTGTGGTTTTCCCACAGCCATTAGCACCCTGTATCTGGACGACCGCTGCCCGCTCCACTGACATGTTTAACCGATCAATCAGCAGGTTTTCACCACGCCAGATGACGATATCGCGTGCCTCGAGTAATACAGCATCTTCCATTACACGCAGGCTCAATCGTAGGATTCAGATAACGGCATAAACTCGCCACAGGACTCAACGCCAAGCACACCATCACGCTCGTGCATAAGATCGGCTAATTGATAGTAAACAGGACGACTGATTAAGGCTTGCAATTGGTCGCGAACCAGAACGTAGGGTGTCGGTTCGCCACCTGGTTCAGCGTAGCGGACGGTAATCGGATGATCCTTATCAGCAATAACTCGATCACCGATATTGGTTGTAAACACCAGCGCACAGTTATTCTGTGCAGTGTGTTGCTCCAGCAACACTGCCGTGAACGGCGCATCTTCAACATCTATGCTTAAGCGCTCCTGGGGTGTGACCAAATACATCTGCCCATCGTCAACTCGCAACACGCTCGAGAAAAGTTTCACCATGCGCAAACGATCAATGCGTGACTCGCGGTAGTACCAGTCGCCATTACGCGCTATTCGTATGTCCGAATCACGCGTATGGGCAGGTTGCCAATCTTGAACCGGCGGTCTTGACTGGTTGGCAATCGCATCTGAAATTATCTGCAACGCACTATCAGATGAAATCACGATTGAAGCTCAGGCAGATTGTCAAACAACGCTAACGCAGCGGGGTTAGCCAGCGCCTCAATATTATCAACCGTTTCGCCGTGCACGACTTTTCGCACGGCAAGTTCAACAATTTTGCCACTTCTTGTACGTGGAATATCACTCACCTGAATAATGCGCGCAGGGACATGTCGAGGCGTCGTGTGCGCACGAATATAGGCACAGATACGCTCACGCAGATCATCGGTTAGCACGTAACCCTCACGCAGCCGTACAAACAAGACGACTCGCACATCCGCAGCCCACCGCTGACCGATAACCAAGGATTCAAAGATTTCATCAAACGTCTCGACCTGACGGTAGATCTCAGCCGTTCCGATTCTTACACCACCGGGGTTTAGTACCGCATCCGAACGTCCGAAGATAATCAGTCCACCCGATGCCGATTCAGCGACATAGTCACCATGACACCAGACGTTGCTAAATTTTTCAAAATAGGCTGCATGATAGCGGCTACCATCCTCGTCACCGAAAAAACCCGTAGGCATACAGGGAAAAGGCTGGACACAAACAAGTTCTCCTTTTTCACCGACAGCAACAGGCTTGCCTGAATCACTAAACACCTGTACGTCCATGGCCAAGCCCTTACACTGCAACTCTCCGCGAAACACGGCACCTGCCGGGTTACCCAATGCAAAGCACGACACTATGTCGGTACCTCCAGACATTGAGGAGAGACAGATATCGTTAGCAATATGTTGGTAAACATAGTCATAGCTTTCTGGCGCCAGTGGTGAACCGGTGGACAGAACACTGCGAAGGGCCGGTAACTGATGCGTTTGGGCTGGCGACAAACCTGCCTTGGCGCAGGCGTCAATAAATTTGGCAGACGTACCAAAATGAGTCATACCGGTGGCCTGAGCAAAATTGAACAGTGTGTTGCCATCCGGGTAAAACGGTGAACCGTCGTACAGCAGTAACGTTGCACGCGAGGCTAAGGCGCTGGCCAACCAGTTCCACATCATCCAGCCGCAGGTGGTAAAAAAGAATAGTTTGTCACCGGGGTGAATATCAACGTGCAGCAAGTGTTCTTTAACATGCTGGAGCAATGTGCCGCCAGCACCGTGCACGATACATTTCGGCTTACCGGTGGTACCTGAACTGAACATGATGTACAGCGGGTGATCGAACGGCAATTGAGCAAAGGTAATTTCCGTATCCTCTGCAGTCGCTCGATCCGCGTCTAGCCATCGCCGGTACGGGACTTCAAGCTGCAGCGCATGACCACTTAATGATTGACCGGAATGAATAAACGGTACGACAACAATGGCACTCAGTGCAGGCAACGCCTCTGCCAGTTCACTGATCACGCCCAGCGAATCGTGCTCCTTACCTGCATAGTGGTATCCATCGGCTGTAAACAATACTTTGGGTTCGATTTGGCCGAATCTGTCACGCACACCGTTGATACCAAAATCCGGTGAGCACGATGACCATACAGCTCCAACACTGACAGTGGCTAGCATGGCAACAAGCGTTTCAGGAATGTTAGGCATGAATCCGGCAACACGGTCACCTACTCTGACACCAGCATCCCGAAGTCCTTGCGCAACGGCTCGCACATCTCGATACAACTGCGCGTGACTCATAGAGCGCGTTTCCCCCACTTCTCCTTGAAAAGTCAGAGCGGCCGATTCATCGTGTCGATGCAGTAAATTCTGCGCAAAGTTCAACCGCGCCTCTGGAAACCATCGAGCACCGGGCATTGCCTGGCCATTTTCCAGCACGATCGATCCTTTCGTATCACTGACAATGCCCGCGTAATCCCACATCTCGGACCAAAATCGTTCGGGTTGTCTAACCGACCAGTTGTGCAATGCGGCAAAGTCAGCCAGCTGAACGTTGGCTGTATTATTGATGCGATGACGAAACTGCTCTACATGTGTCGCGGCAGCTTGTTCAGCGCTGGGGGACCACATGCAAATCTGCGCATTCATTGTAAAAGGACGATGTTATTGGTCGGGAAGATAGTAGGCGTCGCACAGCCGTTAGGAGGACTATGGTCGCCGTGGTTTCATTGTTCAGGTGACTAGTGTACTGGATCAGCCCTCACTCGCCGTCCTGGTATCAAAATCAGCTGCCGGCTCCTGGATAGGACGAGGTCTGCCATCGGGGCCCATAGCGACAAAAGTGAATAATCCTTCGGTTACCTGTTCCTCAACGGCCAGCCGACGCCGTCGAACCCAGGTTTCCACTGCCACTGTGACTGACGTGTGCCCAATTTCATGGGTTGCGCAGTAGCAACTGACCTCATCGCCAACATTGACCGGCTTGTGAAATTTCATGCCAGTGACGGCTACTGTCGCAACGCGCCCCTGCGCGACATAAAACGCATGCGTGCCGCCAGCGAGATCCATTTGTGAGAGTATCCAACCACCGAAAATATCGCCATTCGGATTGGTATCCGCAGGCATGGCAATGGTGCGCAAAGACGCGGGCGTGGTATCCCGGTCTATATCCGGGACCCGAAGATGCTCGACTTGACTATCCATCACTCCTGCTCATATTCACGTTGATCATCGATAACAATGCCGTCGTTGGGCAGCGTATCGACGATGGTAACCGTTCCGTTGAGATTGGTTGCTCGTTTTAGAGAATCAGATAAAGCTGATTCCATAGCACCAGTGGACTCTCTTCGCTGTGTTTGTGCAACAGCTCCCGCATAGTCACTCGTTGTATCAAGTGTTACTTGCAGATGCATGACATCGCGATCTGATTCCCGGGATACCGTTACGCGCCAGCGATCAATCTGCGGATTCTCCGTTTTCAGCACGTGTAATTGCATCGGGTCAATAAACAGTCCGCGTACCTTAGCTCGCTGATCGGCTCTGCCAAGCCACCCCTTGAGTCGTAGTGCACTTCTACCGCAGGGGCTTGGTTCCATAATTTGTGCGGACAGATCACCGGTGGCAAATCGCAGCAACGGATAAACAGGATCCAGCCTGGTCACGAGCACCTCTCCCACATCACCTGGACTCACCGGTGTGCCAGTGCCCGGCACGACAATTTCCACAATCAAATTTTCATTAACCAGCATACCAGCATGCACGGTATCGTCGGTTGCCGTCTCGTAGGCAACAACACCCAAATCAGCGGTAGCGTAGCACTGCT
>CALKXZ010000178.1 GCA_938003775.1 uncultured Granulosicoccus sp.
CCGTCGGCCCCCGGTCTTGAGCGAGCTGGCGCGGTGCTTGGTGTTGATGACGTGACGCAGGCTATGCAGTGGCCCAATATCATCGGTCTGGGTGAGGTGATGAATTTTCCCGGAGTGGCCAATAACGATCCGCTCATGCGTGGTGTGATCGCCGCCACTGTCAGTGCTGACAAGACAGTCGGTGGCCACTACGCATCACCGGATCTAGGGCTGCCTTTTCACGGTTATGTTGCTGGTGGACCAGCAGACGATCACGAAGGCACTCGTATGGAGGACGCCATGGCGCGCGTCAGGCAAGGTATGCGCGCCATGTTGCGACTCGGTTCAGCCTGGTACGATGTGGCGCCGCAAATCAAAGCGGTAACCGAGCAAGGTCTGGATCCACGTTTTTTTATACTGTGCACCGATGATTCGCATTCGGGTACGTTGATTCATGAAGGGCATATGAATCGTGTGGTTCGTCATGCGGTGGCGCAAGGTCTGAATCCTGTCACGGCTATTCAGATGGCGACTCTGAACACTGCCGAGCACTTTGGCTTGGAGCGCGAACTGGGGTCGATCACGCCAGGGCGCAGGGCAGATCTCATTATCACATCAGACCTGGTGCAGTTGCCTGTTGAACAGGTATTTGCCCAAGGGGAGATGCTTGCAGAACACGGACAATTGGTGGTCGATATACCCGCGGCCGTATACCCGGAACATGCCAGAAATACGGTGCACTTGGGCCAGCGATTAAGTGCCACTGATTTTCACATCAAAGCGCCGCGCAGCTCGGACACATTCGTGACCGCCAGGGTCATTGGCGTTATCGAAAATCAGGCGCCAACCCAAGCGCTGGAAGCCAAATTACCCGTTAGCGCTGGTGTTGTGCAGATGGATCAGGCATCAGATGTGTGCCAGATAGCATTGGTTGAACGGCATCGAGCAACCGGTGATGTTGTCAATGGATTTGTCAGTGGGTTTGGCTATTGCGTACCGTGCGCGATGGCGTCAACCGTGGCTCATGACTCGCACCATATGATCGTTGTAGGTACCAACCATAATGATATGTCGCTGGCGGCCAACCGCTTGGGTGAGGTGGGTGGAGGCGTGACGCTATACGCCCAGGGCCAGGAACTTGCCCTGGTTGAATTGAGTATTGCTGGGCTTATGTCCGAGGAGCGCGCCGAAATCGTCGCCGAAAAAGTGCAGCGTCTTACACAGGCCATGCGTGATTGCGGCTGCACCTTAAATAACGCCTATATGCAGCATTCATTGTTAGCGCTGGTTGTAATCCCTGAGCTGCGTATCTCTGATGCTGGCTTGATCGATGTAACAACTTTTTCGAAAACCTCCTTGTTTGTGGGAGATCCGACATGATCTGGGCAAAGCCGTATCCAACATCAGGTGCCGTTGCATGATTCGTTTTCTGCTCGATGATGAATTGATTGAACTGCACGATGTTTCGGCGGATCTGACGGTGCTCGACTGGTTGCGTCTAAACCGCTATCGCACCGGAACCAAGGAGGGTTGTGGGTCGGGTGACTGTGGTGCTTGCACGGTGGTTATTGCAACGCCTTTATCCGAGTCGCCTGGCTCATCCAAGGCAGCGAAAAAGCACCTTCAATATCACTGCATTAACAGTTGCATCACATTTGTCGGTGCATTGCACGGCAAACAGTTATTGACGGTTGAATCACTGGCCGCCGGAGGCACGCTGCACCCGGTACAGCTGGCCATGGTGGATGAGCACGGTTCGCAATGCGGGTTCTGCACGCCTGGGTTTGTTATGTCGCTGTTTGCCTTGTATCAGACGCACGAAGGTGCCAGTACGTCGCATCAGCAAATCGATAAGGCACTGGGCGGCAACCTGTGTCGCTGTACCGGTTACCGGCCGATCAAGCAAGCCGCTGCGACGGCGCTGGCGCGGCGAGAGACCAAAAATGATCCACGTTCAATGACCGAGGGTGCAACAGCGCGACGACTCCAAACATTGGCTCAAACACCCCCTAATCACCCGGGCTTTTATCAGCCTAACACTGTGTCTGAACTGGCGGAAATTTATAGTCACCATCCACAGGCCCGGCTACTGGGTGGTGGCACTGACCTGGCGCTGGAAGTGACGCAGCAGATGAACGAGCTTCCAACGCTTGTGTCAGTCAATGCCGTGCCGGAACTGCAAATCGCCCAAGTATCCGACTCACAGATGTTACTGGGGGCGGCACTTACGTTGAATACTTGTCTGGACCTGATGAGAGACAAGATACCTTACGCGCAAGAACTGATACTGCGCTTTGGCTCGGATCAAATAAGGAATCAGGCCACAGTGGGCGGTAACATTGGTTCCGCGTCGCCCATTGGTGATTTGCCACCTTTGCTAATGGCATTAAATGCTGTATTGATCTTACAAAACAATCAGCGTATCCGGGAAATTGCCTTGGAAGATCACTTCCTGGGCTATCGCCAAACCACGTTGCAAGCGGGTGAATTTATTCGTGCTGTGCGCATTGCGTTGCCAGAGCCTGATAGTGTGTTTGCCGTTCACAAAATCAGTAAACGAAAAGATGATGATATATCCAGCGTCTGTCTCGCTATCCACCTACCATTCCATGCAGGTGTTATCAAACAGGCACGCGTTGCGTTTGGTGGAATGGCAGCAACGCCAATTCGTGCGCACGCCGCTGAACAGGCGTTTAACGGGCAGACGCTGAAGCAGGCCACCATCAATGCGGCGCAACGAGCGCTGGAGAATGAACTACGACCTTTGAGTGATGCAAGAGCATCGTCAGGTTATCGGATGCAAGTGGCAAAGAACCTATTGCAGCGAGTATTGATGGAGGCCAGTTTATGAAAATCGCTGGTTCTGCCAGGGCGCACGATAGCGCTGTTGGGCATGTTAATGGCCAGGCTCTTTACGTTGATGATATGCCACCGATGCTCGGGCTGTTGCATATCGCCATTGGGCAGGCGAGTATCGCCCACGGGCATATTAAGTCAATGGATTTATCAGCGGTGCGGAGCGCTGCGGGTGTTGTCGATGTAATAACGTTTGCCGATCTGCCGTATGCGACAGATATTGGTCCCGTGTTTGGGGGTGACCCATTGCTGGTGGATAAAACCGTTGAATTTATGGGGCAGCCTGTATTTGCAGTCGCGGCCCAATCACATCGTCAAGCACGTCAGGCTGTCCTTAAAGCCATTATTGAATATGACCAGCTTGAAGCAACGTTGGATATTGTCGAATCAATTGAACAGGCGATTTATGTGCGCCCACCGCATCGTATGCAACGCGGAGATTCAGCAAAGGCACTGTCTGCATCAATACATCGTTTGCAGGGTGAACAGTCTATTGGTGGGCAAGAACATTTTTATTTAGAAGGTCAAGTAGCCAGAGCATGCGCTGAAGAACATGGGGGTGTAACCGTTTGGTCAAGCAATCAGAACCCGACTGAAGCCCAGCACCTAGTGGCCAATGTACTGGGTTTGGATATGAATCGCGTGAATGTCATTGTGCGTCGTATGGGCGGTGGTTTTGGCGGCAAGGAAACTCATGCGACCGCTTGCGCTGTTTTCGCTGCGTTATTTTCAGTTCGCCAGTCGGTTGCCTGCAGTTGCCGTTTGTCGCGTCGTGATGACATGATTATGACCGGTAAACGCCATGGTTTTCTGAATCGATACGATGTCGGTTTTGATGATAACGGACAGATAACGGCCATCGAATATTGCCTGGCAGGTCAGTGTGGAAATTCACCTGATCTATCAGACGCTATTGTCGATAGGGCGATGTTTCATTGCGATAACGCCTATTTTTTACCCAATGTCACTATTGATGGTTTGCGATGTAAAACGCACACGGTGTCGAATACGGCGTTTAGGGGGTTTGGTGGTCCTCAGGGTATGATGGCGATGGAAACAGTCATTGATGAAATAGCCTTTAAACTGGGTAAGGACCCGTTGGATGTTCGTCGTGTGAATTTGTATGCAAAAGCACCGCGCAACACGACGCCTTACCATCAGCAAGTGGACGCGTTCACTGTACCTAGATTGTTGAATGAGCTTGAGGCATCTTCAGATTACGTTCAGCGCCGAGCTGATATTCGCTCGTACAATGCGACCAGTGCCGTGTACAAGAAAGGTATTGCAATAACGCCTGTTAAGTTCGGTATTTCTTTCACCGTGAAGCATTTGAATCAGGCCGGTGCACTCGTGCATATATACTCAGATGGCAGTGTTCAGCTTAATCATGGCGGCACTGAAATGGGACAGGGTCTGATGGTTAAGGTGCAGCAAATAGTCGCAGAAGAGCTGGGCATGTCACTTGACCGTATTGCGATTATGGCCACGCGAACCGACAAAATACCCAATTCATCGGCTACCGCAGCTTCCTCGGGAACTGACATTAACGGCATGGCAGCCTTGCATGCTGCTCGAACGTTAAAAGTGCGACTGATTGGTTATTTGCAGCGACAGCACGGAGTTGCTGAGTCTGCCATACAGTTTTCTAATGATCGTATTACTGTCACTAGCGATAAGCAGAGCACGTTTGTTTATACATGGCCGGAACTGGCTATGGCCGCTTATCGTGATCGGGTGTCATTATCGGCAACCGGTTATTACCGGACGCCACAGATTCACTATGATCGTCAGGCGGCGAAAGGCAGACCGTTTTATTATTATGCTAATGGTGCGGCTGTCAGTGAGGTTCAGATTGATACGCTCACCGGAGAAACCGTCATACTGCGCACCGACATCCTTCATGATGTGGGTACATCGATCAACCCCGCGATTGATATCGGCCAAAT
>CALKXZ010000179.1 GCA_938003775.1 uncultured Granulosicoccus sp.
GCTCTGTGGGTGGGTTAAGAGTTGGGTCGCCGTAAGGTAGCGCCTGACGATACAGAGCACTGACAATGTCACCGTCGGTGTTTCTCAACCCGGTGTCACCAACGTAATAGACATTCGATTCGAAACGCATAAACTTTGTCCCATCATTGACACCAAAATCAAAACTCAGCGATCCGCTGGTGTTGGCTGAGGCGCTATGACCCACGGTAGCCGTATTGGCGGTTGTATCAACAGAGGTAACTTTGAAAATATCGGCCCCAGTGCAGTTGCTAATGATCGCGTAGTCATCGGTGCGTAGCGTGAACTCTTCACTGCTAATGCCAGGTGTCGTATTGACAACGATTGGTCCTGTGCGGTCAGGCCTACTATCGACTTGGACTTCCTGTTTGAGTGGGAAAGTGGCAGAAGAGCCAAATTGCAACGTCAAGGCGTGGGAGCCGACGATGGCATTGTGGTTACTGGGGTTGAAGCTCAGCGGTGGTTTAGGATCCCACTGTTCGTCCGCGACAATGATGGATGCGGCAGCAGCGGTTGAGTGATAATCGGTAGTCGGCAATTCATTAGATAACAACATGGGGCGACCGCGGTTCAGATCAATGCACCCTTGAAACCCAGACATACGGATATCGCTGGCCATACTATCGAGTGCGAATCGGGCGTTCTCTTGAATATCTGCCATAGCGGCATTTAATTCGCTACTGCGTTTGTTGCCAGCAAATACAGCGACCATACCGGCGATTAAAATCAGTCCCAGTGTCATCGCGATCAACAGTTCAACCAGTGAAAACCCGCCGTGGCGAGTCTTCGTGTTGAGGCAGATAAGATCGTTTAACAGTCGTTTTGTGCTGATGCCGTATGGACTGATTGGTAGAGTTTTCATTGTCAGCTCACTCGGATTGTAGTGCGAACTGAATACGAAGATCTTGTTGCTTGTCTTCGCCACCAATCACCTCATTCCAGCGCAGAATGACAGCGAAGATATCGTTGCCCATATCCGCAATTTCACCTTCGGCAGGTGAAGCACTGGTTCCCGGTAGTGCGGGTACGAATCCGCTATATTTTTGTATCGGGTGCAGATGTGTACTCCAGTCGTAAATATCTTGCTGAGCCACACCCAGTGGATTACACGGTGATACTTGACAGTTTGGATTGTCCGCATCGGCAGCGGTTTTTTGACCGGTGTAGTGACCAGCCTCAACCCCTTCAATGTTGCTGCGCATTCTGTCGATCATGTCGTTGGCGAGAAAATAGGCCTGTGACTGGTGATAGCTGCTACGACTAAAGCGCATACCCTCTACTTGCATGCGAGCCGCTGCTAAGAAACCTAGTGACATTAACACCACGGCAATCAGTATCTCGATAAGCCCAACACCGCGCTGACGTTTGGTGGGATTCAAAAAATGTATTGCTGGGCGTCGTGCCAAGTTGTAAAAGCGTTTCCTTGTCATGTGCTTAGGTCGATCCTGGCGCTTGGCTTTCGCAAATTGCTGTGATCGGTCGATTAAACACATCGCTGGGTGCGTCATTACCTGAAGCAACGCGGCCGCGACGGATGTCACCGGTCAGTACAATGTTGATGGATCGTGAGTGTGCGGAGCCACGCCCGGTATCGCAGATGATGACGGATGCACTGTCCCATTGAGTGCCACCGTTCTGTTGGTAGCGAATAAAGGCCACCCGCTCTGCGTTAGCGGCGGCGTTATTAGATGAGCCGATGACGGTGACGGTATTGTCCCCTTTGATCGCGGGCTCAACCCCCAAGATGACATCCTGAGCGCCAATATTTGCTCGGCTCTCACCGATAACAGTGGCGTTGTCGAGAAATACCAACCAACCGTTTTCCCAATCGTTCTCATCACCGCATTGCTCCACATTTTTGGCCTCGCGTGGGCAAACCGTGACATCACCTGGTCCCTTGACAGCTTCAGATCGAGCCAAGAACAGTGATCCCACAAACGCATTGTACTGAGCGCTGATGCGGCTCTCTTTAACTACTTCTGCAAAGCTCGGCACACCAATACCCAGTAGAATGCCAGCGATGGCAATGGCCACCAGCAACTCTATTAGTGTGAATCCTTGGTGTGTTTTTCTCTCCATGTCGAGGGTAGCGGCGGGGTTACGTGTACATTGAGATAGGAACGCCACTTTGTGCTCAATATCGCGAAAGCGTATTCAATCTGTACCTGACCAATGCGGATGCGATTAACCTGGCCAACAGCGAGTGGTATCTGGGCTAGGCGTTCGAGCGCCACGATGATCTAATGTCATGACTTTGCAAGTCGTGTCGTTTGCCTGTGCATCTTTACCGGTGGCCGTGATCTTGAAGGTACTTTCAGTCTTCTCCAAGGTCATGTCGTAGTATTTTTCGGGGGATTCAGTCAACGAGAGTGTGCAATTGGCATAGGAGTATCGAGTTGAATTACAACGCTCCATCATTTGTACCTGTTCCAACAGCGCCAGGCGTGCATCGGCACGACGGCTTTGCTGTACATATTGACCGTACTGGGGGTAGGCGATTGCTGCCAGGATACCCACGATAGCCACAACGATCATCACTTCAATTAACGTGAAACCCAGGCCAGAATGAGCGGCGGACCGGCTGTGTTGTTGGTTCATGGTTGAGTGCATGCTGAATCCTACGGGCCGGCGTGGCTGGCTGTTCGTGGTGTAAGCGCATGGGAACGCCTCAATTATGCTATCGACACGTGGTGGGGTAGGCCTGACGCTAAACGGTGTACTGTGTCACCACTTTGCCAAACGGTACACACTATTGATGAGATCCAACGGTCCGTGACTGTACTGATAGTCAACAGTATTAGCCTGCCTGCGTCATCTTGGTGGCTGTTCAGACAATATTGACTGATTTTTATCGAGTCGGGGTTTACATCTGCCCAGTTGTCGTCAATAGTCCATTGATCACAGTCATCACGAAAGGCAAAGTGGGTTTTCAATTAGGGTTAGATACCGGCGGTACATATACTGATGCAGTGCTGGTCAACGATGACCTGGATGTGTTGTCCAGTGCAAAATCTTTGACAACGCATCAAGACCTGATCAGTGGATTACGCAATGCCGTGGAGCGCGTGGTCACACATGAGCAATCAGCCAATATACAGTTAGTCTCGATATCGACAACGCTGGCCACCAATGCGCTGGTTGAAGGACGTGGTCGTGCAGTGGCGCTGGTTTTAATCGGCTTTACGCCAGCGCAAATGAACCGGGCGGGTCTTACCGATGCGTTGGCAGGTGATCCTCATGTATTTGTCAAAGGGGGGCATAAAGCAACCGGGCAGGCCGTTTGTGCACTGGATATATCGGCACTTGAACAGTTCATCGTCGGAGTAGACCGGCAGGTAGATGCCTACGCTGTGTCCAGTGTTTTTGCCGTGCGTAATCCAGCTCATGAAAATGAAGCTCGGGCGCTGATCAGTCAAGTCACAGGTAAACCTGTGACCTGTGGCCATCACCTGAGCTCTGGGCTCGATGCCCCACGGCGAGCGCTGACGGCGTTACTCAACGCACGATTGATTCCAATGATTGGTGCATTGTTAGCTGCTGCCAGAGCACTATTAATTGAGCGCAATATTAACGCACCGCTGATGGTGGTTAAAGGAGATGGCTCGCTCATCAGCGATGAAATGGCCAGTCGCTATCCAGTGGAAACTATACTCAGTGGACCGGCTGCGAGTATCGTAGGCGCACAATTTCTGTGTCAAGAGCCACAACTGCTTGTCTCGGACATGGGTGGCACGACCACCGATGTTGCACTCATTCGCGATGGCCAACCTCGCCTTGATCCTGATGGTGCTACCGTGGGAGGCTGGCGCACCATGGTGCGAGCCGTGGATGTGCGCACCTACGGTTTGGGTGGGGACAGCGCCATACGTTTTGATCGAGGCCGTAGAAAATTCACTGTTGGTCCACAGCGTGTGGTGCCATTGAGTCTTTTAACGCAGCAACATCCAGAATTACTTGAGGTCATGCAGGCGCAATTGGCAATGCCCTACAGCATCACTCACAGTGCTCAGTTTGTCATGACACACGGTACGCCTGTAGTCGATCTATCCGTGCAACAACGCGAACTGTATGAACGCATCAGCGAGGGCCCCATCGCGATTCAAACACTGTTTAGTGATCAAACTCTGGAGCGTGCTCTGCTCAAACTTGAACAACGCGGTATTGTACTGCGCGCAGGTTTTACCCCCAGTGATGCAAGCCATCTGACTGGAGCGCAGACGAGTTGGCAGGTGAGCGGGGCTGAACTGGGGGCGCAGTTACTCATGCGCTACTCTGCTGATAATCTGGGTCAACACTTCGCGACTAGCTCGGCGTTTGCTCAACACATCGTCAGTTTAGTTGCGCGCAACACGGCTATGGTGCTGATGGACGCGGTGGGTGCGGCAGATTCTGGTGGCAAGGCTTTCAATGATTCGCAAAAGGCATTGCTGCAACAGAGCCTTGAACCTTACGAGCAACAGTCATTAATGAGCTTGTGTGCAACACTGCATATTCCAGTGGCAGCGCTGGGTGCTCCGGCTGCCAGTTATTACGGGCATAGTGCAAAGCTGTTGGGTACCACGCATATCTCACCAGAGCATGCCAGCGTGGCTAATGCACTGGGTGCTGTGGTGGGGACTGTGCGTCAGGAGCAGGTCATTATTATTACTCCAGGCGGAGGCAAACAGGTCAGTGTGTTGTTTCCAGACGGTCCTGAATCATTCGACACATTGGAGCAGGGAGCCGATGCAGCGCTGACTAAAAGTGAGCAATTGGCAAGAGACAAGGCGAGCCTTGCCGGTGCCAGTGATGTAACAGTAACGCACGAGCGCCACGATACAATTGTTCACGAGGGTGATCAGCACATATTTTTTGAAAGCCGCATCGTTGCAACAGCCGTGGGCCGTCCAGCTCGCATGCAGTGATCGTTCGTCAGTTAACGATCTAATCGATCTGTGGCTGCAGCGTGACGCTAATATGAGCGACACGTGAAGACGACCACTTAGGCGGCATCGTGACGCATACGCATGACTGCTATAACGGGTTGGATGTATTGTAAATACCCCGGTTGATTCGGTAAGTACGGAGTTAGGACTTATTCCTGCCAGCGTATTATTTGTGCCGACCTTAGGACTATATTCGCCATAATCACTGCCGATGCAGTGGTTAGCATTCAATACAGCCAAAAGCTTACGGAACCACTGTCTAAAGGAGACAACCATGTCTGCGCTACCTGCTGGAAATATCGATCGTTACCCCGCTCTGAGTGAAATGGGCATTGTACGATTTCACGAAATATCTCACTACAGTCTGCGTCAGGACGGCGCTGATAAAGATGTATTGCGGGTAAACTATAAGCGTGCCCCGGGATCTCTGTTGCCCTTTAGTCGAAAATATAAATTTGGCCGATCACCCCGAACAGTGATCGCTGATGGTGGTACAGCACGTATGGAAAACACCTATGAGATCTCGCCGTTCTTGCTCAAGGCAGTTGCAGAATTGGATTCCTTACTTGCAGGCAAGAACAACAACGCCGCTGTGGCCAATGCGGATCTGAAAAATGATTTGCTGGCAGAAGTCAGTGAGTTGCAACAGATGGTTCAAGCAAGTGGCGAGTCTGACCCTGGAGCGATAGCTGCAAAGTTTGTGCAATTACGCAAGCATGTCGAAGCGCTGTAGCGGTAGTAAAAATAGGCTTGTTATCAGGCATACGTTATCGAATTAGCGTTTTGGGGCGTATATATCGGTAACTGTGCCTTCAGCCACCTCGGCAGCAAAGTTCAGTGTTTCAGACAAGGTCGGGTGCGGGTGTACCGTTAGGGCAATATCCTCTATGTCCGCACCCATCTCCAACGCTAGCACCGCCTCTGACAGGAAATCACCGGCATTCGGTCCGACCATACCCGCGCCTAGTAGTCGTTTGCTCTCAGGGTCATAGAGTACCTTGGTCAATCCTTCGCTTCGTCCCATACTCAGTGCACGCCCACTGGCTGCCCAGGGGAACGCACCCTTCTTATAGCTGATACCTTGTTCCTTGGCGGCCGTTTCCGTCAGACCCATCCAGGCAACTTCTGGGTCTGTGTAGGCAACCGAAGGAATAGTTTTAGCATCGAAGTAGGACTTGTGACCTGCCGCGTTCTCGGCTGCGACCTTGCCTTCATGGGTTGCTTTATGGGCCAGCATGGGCTGGCCGATAATATCGCCGATGGCAAATATATGAGACACGTTAGTTCGCTGTTGTGAGTCCGCCGCAATGAATCCACGATCATCAACCGTAATGCCCGCTTTTTCAGCCGCAATTTCTTTGCCGTTCGGGCTACGACCAACGGCCAGCAGTACGCGGTCAAATGTATCGCTTGCCGGTGCTTCACCGCCTTCGAAGTTAACAGTCAGTCCTGCATCGGCGCTGGTCATAGAGCTCACTTTTGAGCCGATAAAAATATTTTCAAAGTCCTTGCGCAAACGTTTTTCAAGTGGACGCACAAGGTCGCGATCACAGCCCGGCATCAGGCCATCGGACAGCTCAACTACGGTTACTTGCGAACCGAGACCGGCGTAAACGCAGCCCACTTCTAGGCCGATGATGCCACCACCGATTACCAGTAGGCGCTTAGGGATATCGGTCAGTTCCAATGCACTGGTGGAGTCCATTAGACGCGGATCATCATAGGGAAAACCCGGAATGCGAATACTTTTTGAGCCAGCCGCAATGACCGCGTGATCAAAGCTAATGTTTTTAACCGAGCCGGCATTGTCGCCTGCTGCGTTATCGTGAATGCTCATGTTATGCGGTGAGGTAAAATGTGCCACCCCCACAGCAACGTTTACCTTGCGCTGTTTCGCTAATCCCGCCAATCCACCGGTGAGTTTGCCGACCACATCGTTCTTAAAATCTCGTAGCTTGTCCAGATCAATTGTCGGTTTACCAAAAGTGACACCGTGGGCTTCCATCTCTTGGGCTTTGTGAATGACGGCTGCCGTGTGCAGTAACGCTTTAGAGGGAATACACCCGACATTGAGGCAGACCCCACCCAGAATGGGATAACGTTCTATCAGTAACACTTTGAGGCCTAAATCAGCTGCACGAAAAGCTGACGTGTATCCACCGGGCCCTGAACCGATGACTGCTAAATCATAGTGTTCCTCAGCCGCCGCTTTTTCCTCATCGGAGGCACCGGTGCTTTTAGCTGATGGTGATTCGTTGTCAGTAACACTGGCGGTTGAAACCTGAGCTGCAGTGGCTTCTGCTGTGTTATCGCCTGAACTTGTTGCCATGGCCGCAGGTGCTGTGTCATTGCTTGTCTGGCTGCCGGTTTCATCCTGCTCAGGGCTGTTTGCAGGCACACCGGTGTTGTCGCCTGTGGCGGCAACATCCAGTACTAGGATGTCACTACCTTCAGCAACACGATCCCCGGTTTTGACTAGCATGGAGGTAATGACACCTGCAACAGGTGACGGTACTTCCATGCTCGCTTTGTCGCTTTCTATGGTGATCAGTGAGTCTTCCAGTGCTACTGTATCGCCAAGTGATACCAGCACCTCAATGACTTCTACATCATCGATGTCCCCGATATCCGGCACTTTAATGGTTTGCAGTTCGCTCATGATGTTGCCACGTGTTGAGGATTAATGATGATCATGAATGGGATAGTCCAGGCTAAGTCTGGGCTTATAGCGTTAGTCCTCTGCCTATTTCAGTGTCTAATGTCTGAATTTAT
>CALKXZ010000180.1 GCA_938003775.1 uncultured Granulosicoccus sp.
GTGCGTGCGGTAACGACAGATTCAAGTGCTGTACGAAAGTTTGAAAATGCCGGTGCTTCGATTGTTGAGTCTATTGCTTGGTCGTCCCAGCGTCGCACTTGCAACACTGTCGGTAGCGTTGAGATTTTCTTGAATTTTAAAACCTCCGCCGCATTCATTGGTCCTCCCTGTAAGGGAAGGGAGTCTTTGCAAGCTTGGCTTAAAGAATTATAATAATTCATTTCAGTCGAACATAAAAAACGCTTTGCCTGAACATGGTATCGAATACAGTCTGTCACTAATTCAGGGAACCATTGTTCGACGACTCGTACGCCAATCAGCTCATGGTGATCGTTGCAGGTATCGATATATTTGTAACGTGGGAATTCTTTTGCATAATGCCCGATATCATGCAGCAGGGCAGCTACGATAGTTGTGTCGTCAGCATTCGCTCGCTGTGCCAAGTGTGCTGTTTGCAACATATGATGCGACATACTGATAGGTTCGTCGCCATAGGGAGTAGAACTGCGGCGCAAGAATATATCTTCCAGTAGGTCAACGATATTGATGCCGTTGGATTCGGAATAGGCTATGTGTGAATGCATGGATGGATAATGATTGATGTCGAGCGTGTGCGGGTATTCACGGCGTGAGAGGCATTATGTGCCCATGCGGATTTTGGGTTATCGGTGTGTGTCTGAAAATTATACGACTATACCGACAGTCTTGCGAATCTGAAAATATCTGAGGTGCGAAGGCATCGTGCATACTGTTTACTGGTATCGAAGAACACGACAGACTGGTACTAGCGGACTACTTGAAAGTTTGAATTTCGGGAGACCGGTGCGGCTGAACAAGGGTTGGATATTCGATTTAGTAACCGCTGTTGAGTCGTGTGTCGAGAGAAATCACCAATGAGTAAAACGAGTAATTGTGGATAGCGCGGTATGGCTGAGAAATGAGTATTTTTAGAAATGAGTGTTTAAGGGCGGCACTTATCGCTGGTATCAAAAACGATTAGCTATTTCCCCATTTTAGGCTGACGAAAACGCATAGGGCTGATGCTGTCTGAAGGTACCAGTTGCGTCTTAGCGCTAACCATCTGTGCGGCTAGCATGCCTACACCAGGTCCTAGTCCAAAGCCATGGCCTGACATACCGGTGGCCATGACAAGTCCCGGTAATTCTGGCAATGTTCCCACTGAACATAATTCATCCGGCATTACATCAATCATACCGGCCCAGGTTTGAGCCGGACGCGATTGACTGAGTTGTGGGTAGAGTTCACGTGCACTTTTCATCACAGCGTCCAGTAATTTAGGATCGGGCTTTGGATCCATTGTGCGTACCCCCTCAAACGGACTAATTTGATCAGCATTCCATCGGTGGTATCCCAATGGACCGAAAAAAGACGGGCCTAGCGATAGCTTGAGGATGTTCCAACGTTCTTTGACTATCGGAAGAAAAGCACCGAAGTGTCTCAATGAAGCTGGAATGATGTCGAAGCTGGCTGCACCTGTGCGCCCGATTGTGTAGCCACCGTCCAGCCGTCGACGTATGGCTGCATCCGGCGCACCGAAAGTACTGGTGGCAATCAACGGTGCAGTGGTCGTGCGCAGAGCTGAAGATCGAATCGCCAATTGTGGAAAACTGACCCCTTCGTTCTCCAGCAAACTGCGTGACCAGATACCACCTGCTAATATGACGCCGTCGGCACGGATTGGGCCGTGTTCAGTCACGATGCCGCAGACTCGTCCCGCTTCTCGAACCAATGTACGAACGGCAGTCCCCTCCAGCAGGGTAGCACCCTTATGTGTTGCCAGGCGTGCCATTGCCTGTACGGCTAATGCGGGTTCTGCGTACGCATCACTGGATGTGTGCAGAGCACCGGTAAAATTTCCATTATCCTGATCGAGCAGTTTGCTCGTCTGTTGTGCATCCAGTAACTGAGTATTCACACCATAGCCTTTGGCTTGTTCCAACCAATTTGCGTGTTTGGTCAGCTCCGCCTCATTACTCGCCAAGTACGTTGATCCACCCTTGCGAAACCCGATGTCTTCATCGACTTCAGCGGCAATTCGCTCCCACAGACGGGCGCTTTCGATCATGAGTGGTAGCTCCTCAAGAGCTCGTCCCTGTGTGCGGATCCAGCCCCAGTTACGCGACGACTGTTCCCCAGCAATGCGGCCCTTTTCACACAGTACGGTCGCTATACCAGCCTCTGCCAGGAAAAGCGCAGCCGATACGCCTGCTATTCCACCACCGATTATCACAACTCCGGTGCTCGTGGGTTGTTTGCCAACCTGATTGTTTTGATGAGGCATGAATAGAAGGCTACCTGCCTACCACTAATGAGTGCAAGTGGTTAGCACGGTTAATGGGTCACGCTCAGTTTTAGTATACGACCTTGAGCGCTGTCGGTTAGTACATACAAATACCCATCGGGTCCCTGTCTCACATCACGTATGCGCTCGCCCAAGTCACTCAGCAGTGACTGTTGTTGAATCGAATTGTCGCCTATGGTAACGCGCCTGAGTTCCCGTGATTTAAGTGCGGCAACGATTAAATCACCTTGCCATTGAGGGTATTTATCACTGGTCACTCGGGTCATACCAGCAGGAGCGATTGAAGGCGTCCAATGCAGTAGTGGGTTGTCAGTGCCATTAAATTCTGTGTAGGGTGAGATGGCCGCACCTGAATAGTCGCGCCCATGTGTGGCTATCGGCCAACCGTAATTATGGCCACGAACAATCACATTGATTTCATCACCTCCAGCAGGGCCGTGCTCATGTGCAAATACGAGGTTGTTTTGCGGATCGACAACAATCGCTTGTGCATTGCGATGACCATACGACCAAATCTCTGGCAAGGCATCCACGGCATCAACAAAGGGATTGTCTGTAGGAGTCGTTCCATTATCGTGCAGTCGAACAATCTTGCCGAAATGATTGTCAAGTCGCTGTGCCTGCTCTCTGAAATCGAATCCATCCCCCACACTGAGTAGTAGGCTATTGTCCGCTAGAAAGGCGAGTCGAGCACCATAGTGTACCGGTGTATCCTTGTAGGGTTGAGCAGTAAACAAGACCTCAACATCGCTCAACGCATCACCTGCCAGCTTTGCACGAATCAGGCGTGTGGCATTGGCGCTTGGGGTTCCATGAGCAAGTGTCAAATAAATCCAACCATTGTCGGCGTAATCAGGGTGCAGAACCACATCCATCAGTCCTCCCTGACTCTTTGCATACACGGGCGGCACATTGGCCAAGGGGTCTGATAAGTTGCCATCGTCAACGATTCGTAACTGACCTGAACGTTCTGTTACCAGTAATCGACCATCTGGTAGGAATGCCAGCGACCAAGGGTGATCGAGTGGTTCTGCGATCACCTCGACGCGAAGCTTAGTAGCGCCGGGCTCATCCGCTATGGCGAGGGTGACGAACTGTGCGCAGCCAACTAGCAATAGCGTGAGAAATTTGAAAAATTGTGTTGTGTTTAGACGTTGCATAAACTTGTAATTAGACGCGTTGATTAAGGCTGCGGATAGCAGACTACTCCGCTACAATACTACGCCATGGCACCCATCCCAAGATCACTTTCAACCCGGTTTACAGCATTTGGCCTTGCTACCGTTGTAACCTACGTTATCGCCAGTGTTTTTCATACGCAAACCGTGCTGTTTGGTCTGACGTCATTAGGCGTTACTGTGCAGTTTCAGGATCGTTTACGCGTAACCGGTGGTGATTTATACGGTTTGTTAGCCTATTCCTTTATTATCGCAGTGGGTCTGTTGATAGCGTTTGCTGTTATGGGATTACTGGGGAGGTTTTTGGCAATAAGTGCTTGGATTCGTTATCCTTTTGGTGGCGCACTGGCAATGCTTACCCTGTTGTTGGTCATGAAGTCAATTTTTGCTATCACCCCTATTGCCAGTGCCCGAGAGGGGCTTGGTTTGATTTTGCAATGTAGCGCAGGATTAGTCGGGGGGCTGGTATTTGCCTACTTTCTAGATAAAGCTGACAGTCGTCGGTAGAGTCGTTGTCACCACTGAGTGTTATTACTGACTCTGGCGAATACCGATATGTCGCCATGGTAATTCGCTGACGATGCCAACGAATGTCGCGTGGCACGAACCCGTTGTTGTCGCCTATAAACCGATACGCTAATTTTCCATAATGGCTCGTGTTCAATGGTAGTAACTCTGGCTGGTAGACCGGCCTTGGGTATACCAAACTGTCTGAACATTTTTATTGCACAGAGAATTTAAAATGGGACTTTTACAAAACGGCCAATGGGTCGATCAGTGGTATGACACGAAATCTTCTGGCGGGCGATTTGTTCGTAATGCACCGCAGTTTCGACATTGGATAACGCCAGATGGCGCTGCAGGTCCAAGTGGTGATAGTGGGTTTATAGCAACCCCTGGGCGCTACCATCTTTATGTATCACTTGCGTGTCCTTGGGCACATCGTACGATGATCTTTCGAGCGCTGAAAGGTCTGGAAAAAATGATTTCATTATCGGTGGTGCACTGGTACATGGCCGACAACGGGTGGACTTTCCAGCCAGGTGATGGTGTGGTTGAAGACACTGAAAACAACGCTGAATTTATGCATCAGGTGTATACCGCTGCCATGCCCCATTATTCAGGTCGTGTCACGGTACCGGTGTTGTGGGACAAGCAAGCCAAAACCATGGTGTCCAACGAATCCTCCGAAATAATCCGGATGTTCAATTCCGCTTTTGACGGAGTTGGGGCCATTGCGGGTGACTACTACCCCCTAACTTTGCGAGCCGAGATTGACACACTCAATGAGCGTATTTATGACACAGTTAATAATGGCGTGTATAAAGCTGGATTCGCCACAACTCAGGAAGCTTACGAAGAGGCTGTAGAGCCTTTGTTCGACACACTGGATTATCTTGAGGAGCGATTGTCAAATCAACGCTATCTAACCGGCAAAACCATAACAGAGGCTGACTGGCGCCTGTTTACAACGCTGGTGCGATTTGATCCTGTCTATGTTGGACACTTCAAATGTAATATTCGTAGAATCGCAGATTATGAGCATTTGTCGGGCTACGTACGTGATTTGTACCAGCAACCCGGTGTGGCTGCAACGGTAAATATGCAGCATATCAAGAATCACTACTACGCCAGCCACGACAGTATTAATCCATCACGCGTTATACCGCTCGGGCCAGTGATCGATTATTCTGCGCAGCACACGAGAGCGCTTATTTAGTGCGTGGGAACACGCACAGCCGAGTTCTGCAGTGCCTGCTCGCCAGTATGCTTTAAGTGGACAATTTATGAATCAGATTGCACACGTAACCAATGGATAACGTCAATGGCGTTTTCATCGGGTGGAAAAACGGGGTAGATGACGTGGATTATTTCTCCATCTTCTACCACCATCGTTAATCGCTTTAGCATTGTGTTTCCCTCCACGTGCATTACCGGGAGTTTAAGCAAGGACAGCCGTCACGTGTCCTTATACGGTCATGAGCATCAATCGGCGATGACTCAACATCTATC
>CALKXZ010000181.1 GCA_938003775.1 uncultured Granulosicoccus sp.
GAGATGACGCTGCTGGATCTGGTGATTGAGGTCGGCGGACTAGGTGAGTTTGCCAATGGGAACAGTGCAGTTCTGGTGCGAAAAGTGAAAGGTGTGGATATCAATTACTCGTTGAAAATCGACGACTTGCTGCGCAAGGGAGAGATTGAGGCCAACGTGCCATTGCTGCCAGGCGATATTGTTATCGTCCCTGAGAGTCGATTCTAAACGTGTTGATGTACAGGCCGAAATCAGTGCACACGTAGGCAGGCTAATAAATGCAAGAACTTATCAACACCGCTATTGCTCTATTACGAGCATTGCTTCGATTTAAATGGATCGCAATCCTTGTCGCTTGCCTGGTTTCGACACTTGGATGGGCGTTTGTCTATCAACTGGATGATCAATACCGTGCTAAGGCGCGTGTGTTTGTTGACAGTAATAGGGTTCTTCAGCCTTTACTGAAAGGCATTGCTATTCAACCAGATGTCAATCAGCGTGTGCAGCTGATGAGTCGTATGCTACTCAGCAGGCCGAATCTGGAGAAACTATCCAGAATGACTGATCTCGATGTCAACGCTGTTACAGATTACGAACGGGAAGTAATGCTCAATAGATTGGGCGCTCAAATAAAATTGTCTGGTGTGCGCGGCAACCCTTCACTCTATAACGTCAACTACACATCGTCTGATCCATTACTTGCTAAGAGAATGGTTCAGGCAATAATCACAATCTTTATAGAAACTACCTTGGGTGACGAGCGCAAGGACAGTGAATCGGCGCAAGAGTTTCTCGATCAGCAGTTACGATTGTATGAAAGACGATTGGCGGAAGCTGAAAAACGGCTATCAGATTTCAAACGAGAAAATTCTGGAAAAATGCCAGGCGAGTCTGGTGGTTATTATCAGCGTCTGGATCTGGCTCGAAGTCAAGAAAATGCAGCTCGGCTTGAGCTTCTGGAGACCAGTAATCGTCGAGACGATTTGCAAAGCCAGTTAAGTCGTGAACCTGCGACACTCCCTGAAGGTGGCGTTGCCGGTTTGTCTCCGATTGATATCGAAATTGCACAACAGAGCAATGAATTGTCATCGCTATTGGTTCGCTATACAGACAGGCACCCGAAAATCACACAGCTCAGAGATAGCATAGCTGCGCTTGAGTCCCGCAGGCTACAAGGCGCTGCCGGTGGAAATAAACTTACTTATACTCAAATATCCAATCCTGTCCATGAAGAGATAAGAAAGCTTTTGAGCGAGTCAACCGCCCGCGTTGCAGAGCTAAAGGTCAGGGTGTCTGAGTATGCACGACAAACTCAAGAGCTTAATAGTACGGTAGACAGCATTCCAAGAGTTGAAGCAGAGCTTGCTCAGCTCGATCGAGACTACACCATTGTGAAGGAACAATACGAAACAGTGCTTGAACGCCGGGAGTCTGCCAGATTATCCGAGCAGGTTGAACAGAATGCTGATGATGTTCAATTTCGTGTTATCGATCCGCCCTTTGTGCCCTCACGTCCATACGGGCCCAATAAAATGCTGCTATCTGCGGCAAGTTTTGGTGGTGCGTTGCTATTGGGGACTGGTTTAGCCTTCGCGCTCTCATTGCTCAGGCCGGTTTTCTATAATGCAAGTGCGGTTGCAAATCTAACTGGCAGATCAATACTGGGTAATGTGTCGAAGAATAAAACACGTAGGGAGACATTCAGAAATATCATCAGTTTGTTAGGTTTTTCGATTGTTGTTGGTCTTTTACTTCTAGTATTTGGGCTACTTATGGCAATGTACCTTGGAATCCTTTCTGATGGTCAGCTGGACTTTCTTGTCCGAGGTGAGATAGGCCAATATGTCCAACTTGCACTCGACACTGTATTTTTATTGGTCGACGAATTGAAATCTTTTGTTTTTGGGATTTTGGAGTAACGTTCCATGAACGATATCGAGAAAGCCGCGGCGAGACTGCGATTACAAAAAAAAGAGGGTGTTGGTGGCAATTACTTTTCATCTGATGAAGGTTCTGAACGATCGTACCCATTGAATCATGATACAGACAGTGCAGCGATTCAGAATTCAAAGAATGGAGATGAGCAGATTGGTTCAAATATTGATCAAGGCTTAGATGAAATGGGGACAGTTCGACCATTACCTATGCTTGAGCCCAATGTCTTGGTTGCCGAACAGCCAACAACATTAAAGCGAGAATCCGCTGGTTTTGAATCGGGAAAGCAGGAAGCCATACTTGAACTCCCGCTGAGAAATCTTCTATTGGACGGGTTCTTAGTACCGGATACTCCTAAGGGGCGAATGACTGAAGAATACCGCAGAATAAAACGCCCTCTCTTGAAGAATCTTGCTAAAGAATCTCGCCCTGACAACAGCAATATAGTGATGATTACTAGCTCAGTTACTGGCGAGGGTAAAACCTATACAGCTATCAACCTGGCTATGAGTTTTGCCCTTGAGAGAGACCGCACAGTGTTGCTGATAGACGCTGATGTTATCAAAGGTTCTGCTGGCAAGATTCTTGAGGTAAGTCCTTCGGCGCTGGGTCTCACGGATTTGCTCGCTGGTGATTGTTCTGATATGGGGCAGGCGGTCTTACCTACCAATGTGCCCAGTCTCAGTTTCATGCCCGCTGGTAGCCTCCACGAGAATACAAATGAGCTGCTTTCCAGTAGCAATATGACGCTCTGCATAAATGAGCTGGCTGAACAATACAGCGATAGAATTATTGTGGTTGACAGTTCTCCTCTACTCCAGACCAACGAAGCTAACATACTGGCTGAACATGCAGGTCAGATTGTTTTTGTCGTTGCAGAAGCAGATACTCCGCAGAAACTTGTCACTCAAGCACTCGATCATATCGACAAAGACAAATACGTTGGGATCCTATTGAACAAATCCAACGCTGCTCGCCATAACTATGGGTACGGCTACGCGTATGGTTATGAATGATTGTGACGCGTAAATTAAAATCGTGTGTGCCCATGGTAGCTAGCACCTGTCGATGGCAGCTAGGTTTTGGGTTTGTTATCTTGTTGGTGATTTGCAATTCCTGTGTTGTCGAATTCGGACATGCTGCAGAATTAAATTTTAAAAAAGGTGTGGTAAGTGGCCTTGATTACACACGACGACAGAATTCTGTTGGCGACGCGGAAGAATCAACCGAATCCGTAGCAACTGTCGCACCATTTATCTCAATATATGCCACTAGTAGACGATCGTTCGCCAGCGTAAACGCTCGACTAATAGGCAGGGGATCCAGCGAATCCGGACAAAGTGAGGTGCAACCGAGGCTAGCAGCTACATCCAGTATCTATTCCGAGAGTCAGCGGTTGAGGTTTGACGCAGCGGCATCCGTTGTTCAGCGTACGGTGGATTCTCCGTTTCTGCAAGATGAAACGATATCTACTGCCAGTTCCAGGGAACGTGTTGTTAGTGTGTCAGCTGGCCCCAGCTACGACAAGCAATTTGGTAGCACAAAGATAGAGACTTCCTACAAAATCGGTGCCATTTCCGCCAGTGAAACAGATGATTCTCGTAGTGTTGTTCAGGCTGTTTCATTTAATTTGGAACGGCAAACAAGCGTGCAGGATTTGGCGATTGGAACACGGATCAACTCCCAGCACACCGCGTTTGAATCTGCATCGTCAGCTTCGAGCAGCAGTTTGTTCGTATATGCTGACTATGAATTTCAAAGAAATTTGTTTGGAAGGGTCTTGGTGGGCCGGGATTTTGTCGATGTTAACAACGACAGCTTCATCAATGATGCTAACGTCGCGGGAGTGGGAATGGTTTGGCAACCCGGCAGGAGACTAAAGATTGAGGCTTCTTATTTAGAGCGTTATTTTGGTCGACAGCCAAAAATCCTGATGGGTATAGACGGTCGGCGATCATCGATAGCCCTGAGCTGGAGCCGTGATGTGGGTATTTCAGGAGCTTTCGAGCAAGCTATAGTTGGTGTAGGCGGAGGTACCCCGATTGATAGCTCTGCGACTGAGCTCAGTGCTGATGACGTGGAACTCGATAGCGCAGGCGTGTCACCATTAATTTTGTTTCAGGAATCCCAGAAAGTGAACGAAATTGTGACACTAGGGTATACGATTAGAGGGAGGGTATCGACATTTAACACCTCAGTATCCACCGTGCATCAGGAGGATTTGCTCACAGCTGAAAATGCCAGATCAAATTTGCTCGAAATGAGTTTATCCAGGAAAATTTCCCTGTCGTCAACAGGAAGTATACGGCTAGCAAGAGGTGAGACACATCGAGATAATGATGAGTCAGATATGCGTACCGAGGACTCGATTCGCCGAATTGGCTTACGTTGGAATGTCGTATTTTAATCACCCTGGCGTCTTGATCACTTAGGATCTATTACAAGGAAGGTACCAGCATGGATGTAGTGAAGGGTTTGTCATAGCTATGGGAAGCAACTGGCCTCATAGCTTTCTTGCCTGTCATCGGCTGATTTCCAGGCTAACGTACAGATAGTTTGGGAACGTCAGGCCAAGAAGCGCACATTCGGTCTATCACGTTTGATATCTACAATTGCTGAACAACTACATTTGTAAATCATGTGATGGACATCGCATATTCAATTTAATGGCGAGAATCATTCTGAGTGAAGAATTTTCCGAATTAGTAAAACAAAGTTGTTCTATCAAGATGAGAGCTATCCGCGACTCCAGAAACTCGCATCAATTTGCCTTCGCAAATACCAGACTGAGACAGATTGGATTGCCAGCTATTTGTTCTTCTCTATTTTATTAACAGCACTAGCGAGCGTGGATTGAGCATTTGGCGTGGCATCGGTTACCAGCACGTAGATTGTGCTTAGTTTTTTGCTCAGAGTTAATTTACTTATTAGCTCTTGAGCTTTCACTATCACTGTACTTGTAGTCAAATGCTTGCCGACCTGGTACCACTGCCACACAAGCAGTTGCTGGTCAGCTGAATGGAGACTGGTTTCGATGATATCCATTGGTTTACCCGAAGCCGTCGTTATGTGCTTGTGCTCAGAACGGGTACTTCTCCAGTTTTTATTTTGAGATCTGACAAGAACGTTTGTGGAGCTGATCATCTCTTTGCCCTGACGCTGATTAACGTAAACATACATTATTGCGCGTACGGTCTGAGATTCCTGGAAGTGGTAGTCAGCATCAAAACGCATGTCATATCCGCTAATGCGTGGTTGCCAAATTTCGGGTGCTGAACGCAAAATTCCAACGGTTTCGGTGCTGCCGGGTAACAGTAACGGCGCTTGTTGTTTCGCGTCAGTTAGGTCGGTTTCGCCATCTCTGATGATGTTGGCCCAGGCGGGCCAAGCGCCTACTGCAACGGTTAATGCCAGCAGCATAAGCAGCTGTTGCCACAGAGACCCTTGCCAAGTTTGCCTGGCATTGTGTGGTGGAGCTTGATCTGCAGAGGCAGGCTTTGATGATTCCCGAAACAGACTGCCAATGCTGAACAGTAAAAACATTACAATACCAAAGAAAAGCCAACCGTAGATAAGATGATCTATCCCGGTGGCTAACTTGTTATCACTGAAGTGCCCTAGCATAACAATGAGATAAGCTCTGATGCCGTTGGCGATGATTGGTAGTAGCGCAGAAATCATCATGAATAGAAGCCGCAGTTTGTAGCTGGAGTAACTCAAATAAGCGTAAAGCGCCCCGAGACTTATTGACGAGATCAAATAGTTAATGCCGCTACAGGCTTCCACAACGGACCAATTTCCCGAAGGTAGGCTGAAAAATAAGCCTTCCCGGAAAATTGGAATTCCGGTTAACTGAATGGCCCAGACCGTCATATCGGCGGTCAATTCCATTAAGAAGGGCACCAACTCTTCACCCACCGGAGCAAGAAAAAATAAGAATAAAATGGGGAACTGGATCGCCTTGGCTATCTCTGTTCCCAATACAGCCCAGATTGTGCTCATGAGGATTAGGACAAGGGCTGTGTGCTGGCCTACCTGGACTCCTATCAGTCCAGATGTCAGCCAGCATGCGCCAAAAATAGCGATCAGAAATAGTACTCGCCATTCGGGCTTGGCAGTAATCGATGCGAGCGTTTCTCGTTTGCGCCACACCATCCAAAGGAACGCTGGGAATACGAGAAAACCGTGAGCAAACGTATTAGACGTTGACCAGATCGTGACAATGGAACTGGCAGTCGGCCACATAAAGCTTACAATCATGGCCAGTGCAATGAGAGTCCAAATAAACAGAATATTTGCAGCCAACGTTGTGGGAAATTTCTTTGATTTTAGGGTCAAGTCTATTACTCTCGGGCAACTTGATGGAAGAACGGTAGAAACCTGTCTTCTGGCTGGGTGATGGTAGTGGGAGGCCCATGCTTGTAATTCAGTGGAATCTGGCGATTTTTGTTGATACGTTATCGAGTTAGTCGGTTGACAGAAAGACACAATTGACTACATCCTCATCTACCAGACACTACCTAACGTTAATATACTTATAGCCTTTAAAACAAGTTTTAAATTTGAGGTGTGATACTTGCAAATGCTTGTTCCAATGAGCATTTTTTTGTATTTTGATACGTCATTCTCAGATAATAATGGTTCAAGTGGACGTTAGCGTATCTCACAGCGTCGAGGCGACATCACCTCCGTTATCCCATTATGATGTCAGAGTTTTTCCAGATGACATCAACTGGTATAGTCTATTAGAGAAATATGCGACCAACGGGAATCTGGATATCCGGGTTGTTCAAGCCAACGACACAGAAAGGAAATGCAACTCTATATTACCACTTGTGCGAATTCGGAATAAGTGGGGGCTTGTAACGCTGGCATCGTTGCAGAATTACTACAGCGTCGATTTTCGCCCATTGTGCAGCACGCACCATGCAAGAGCATTCATTGAGCCAATGGTCGTGGAATGCATACGATCTGAATTGCCAGATGTATTCTGTCTGCAACCGTTGGACCGCGATGCACCTGAAACAGCACTTATTAAAACCGCGTTTCGAAACCAGGGATGGCGGATTCATCAAGCAATCAGCCACGTCAATTGGGTCCATGATTTTAATGGTGATTACGAGGACTATATCCGCATGCGGCCTGGCAGGCTTCGTAATACTCTTAAGCGGCAATCATTAAAAATAAAGGCGCTGAACGGTTTTCACTTGTCAATTCATGATGGCCAGAGTGACCTTGACGAGTTGCTGCAGGATTACCAGACAATCTACGATCGGAGCTGGAAGGTACCTGAGCCTAACAATCAGTTTGTTCCGATGTTCATATCTGCTATGGCAGATAGTAAACATTTGCGATTGGGATTGATAAAAATCGGCGATCGTCCAATCGCCGCACACTTTTGGATCGTAAAGCAAGGACATGCGTACATCTACAAATTGGCACACGACAAAGAATATGACCGATATTCGCCCGGGACTGTCTTGATGGCAGAGATGGTCAGATATGTGATGGAAAAGGATTTGGTCAGGCGGCTTGATTTCCTGACCGGAGATGATAAGTATAAGCGGGATTGGATGAGTGAGCGACGCACGAAGCTCTCTCTGATTGCCTACAATCCGCGATCTTTACACGGAAATACAGCTTATGTTCTTGACAGGAAGGTAAAACCAATCGTGAGACAGCTAGCAAAACAATGGAAAAATGCTCGCCAGACCATACAATCAGCCGATGAAACAGCTGTGAACGTAGGATTTTATTGCTCAGCTGTTTGCCACTGTGACGACTGCGTTTAAACATGGTTTAGTGTTGGATGAGATGAGAGCCGTTGATATCAATGACATTCTGCAGATCGTGATCAACGTCACAGGAGATAGTGTGCCAGTTGGCGACATGAATCAGCATACTATTTTACTGGGCGCGATACCTGAAATAGACTCCATGGCGATTATCAATATCATTCTTGCCTTAGAACAACGCTATGGCATCCGGATTGATGATGAGGAAGTTGAACAATCGGTCTTTGAGTCTGTAGGATCCTTACTCGAATTCACACAGACCAAGCTGAATCGGCTTCAATCATCGCAGGGAAGCGCAGATCATGGGTAGCTTATCCTACCTGTTGTTACATCGGTTTCAATGACTGAAAATGCAACCGAGTCGCTGAGTGCATCCTTTTTAGAGTGCACAAGCGGAAGAATTTTCTGCATACAATCTTTCCCTCTGCATTGCTTAGGACACAGTGTTCTACTGGTACCTGCGTTTGCAGAGGAGATGAACAGCAGTCGTCGTTTTTTTGCTCTGATGCGTCGTCAACTCTGCGAAAGTGGTTTTACGGTAATTCAGCCAGACCTGTACGGCACAGGTGATAGTGAGGGCACGTTTGATAAGGCACTGTGGCACAATTGGACAGCTGATCTTTCTCAATTGGTTCAATCGCACTTCCGCGACAGTAGTCATAAACTGAGTGTCTTGTCCCTTCGTTGCGGTTGTTTGTTGACTCAAAGTTTAATATTCAGTTTTGACGAATTGCCGAGTCCGATTACGCTGGAGAATTTGATTTACATTCAACCTGAAATATCTGGTTATGATGTGATAACCAGGCTGCTGAGGCAAAGAGTCGCTAGAAGTCGACTGTCAGGGAAATCCTCGGAGACAACCCAACTGTTATGGCAGAAGCTTGAGCAAGGGAAAAATGTACAGTCAGCTGGGTATGAGATTGGATCTGAGCTTGCAATGCAGATGCGAGAATGCAGATTGAACACAAAGAAATCGCAAGCAGCAGCGACAAACCAAGTCTGGATCGAGATGACACCGGATTCGAACACTGATGCGATAACTGATCAATGGACGCTGCACCGGATTAGCTCGCAGCCATTCTGGCAAATGCACGATATTGAACCCGTTTATGAAGTGGTTTCAGCTATCACGGAACTGTTCAATGTCTGAGTTACCAGTACAGGAAAGTTTCAGACTGGTTGAGCAAGGTATGGTCTATCCTGTCAAAAATCATTTAACGGTAGGAATTCTGCATGCTGGTCACGAGCTAACTTCCACAGGAGTTTTGTTCGTTGTTGGAGGTAGGCAGTACCGGGTAGGTGCTCATCGGCAGTTTGTGCTGTTAGCCCGGTCTCTGGCAAAAGAGGGATTCCCAGTATTTCGTTTTGATTTGTGCGGTATGGGTGATAGCGAAGGAGATCCGCAGCATTTCCTGGAAATGGCTTCCGATCTGGATTCAGCGCTTGCTGCTTTTCGGGCATATGCACCAAGTGTGAAACGCATTGTAATATGGGGCCTGTGTGACGGCGCGACTGGCGCGACCACTGCTCTTACTTCACTAACTGGTGTGAGCGGCGTGATGATGGTTAATCCATGGGTGACCACAAATAGTGGTGCTGCTAAGGTTCGGATAAAGCATTACTATCGTTATCGTCTGGTCAGTTCATTTTTTTGGGGTAAGCTAATAAAAGGCAAGGTCGATATTAAAGGCTCTTCTAAAACTTTACTGGATGCAATAAAACTAGTTATTTTAAACTCTATAAGAGGCAGGGCACCGGCTACTGGTTTACCAGAAATTGTATTTGATGCCATTGAGAAATTTGAGGGTTTGGTCTCGATTGTTATTAGCGATAAGGATTTAACGGCGCTGGAATTTCATGATAAATACAATGATCGATACGGCAATTCGAGTAATAAACAACCTCGGTTTAACATTGTGCGCGTCGATGCCGATCACACTTTTTCGGGTGAAGGTCAGCACGCGATGCTGGATGAAATGACACTTGATTTCGTGCGTAAATGTCATGTAAATGAGTGTCCTTAGATCAGAACCTCTAACGGTGGTGGGTGACTTAAAAATCGATGCGGGCTTGCGCTGAAGCCGTACGCTCCAGAGTTAAGTACCGCTACAAGATCACCTGGCAGTAGAATCGGGAGAAGCAAATCCGCTCCCAACACATCCAACGGTGTACATAATGGGCCAACAATAGAAACAGTTTCTGTGAGAGCGCCAGCTTGGCTAGATAAGCACCGAACGGGATAGTTTCGGCGTATTACCTGCCCAAGATTTCCAGAGGCTGCCAGGTGATGATTCATTCCACCGTCAAGTACCAAGTACTGTTTGTCTCGAGAAGTCTTTCTTTCGATAATTCGAGCCAAATAGAGACCACTCTCAGCAACCAGGTAACGCCCAAGTTCGATAATGACTTTATCGATATCCATGTGACGTCTTAAACTTATGAGTTTTTCATTTAGCCGCGTGGCTACATAATTCAAATCAAGCGCCTTATCGTTCTCAAAATATGGAATTCCAAATCCACCGCCAATGTTCAGCGATACGCCACTTAACTGATGTGCGTCGACCAATTGCGCCATCATATCCAGTGTTTTTGCCTGCAACTCCGCTACAAGTTCTGCGTTCAGCATTTGGGATCCGGCATAGCAATGAAAGCCCTTACAAAACAGGCCATTTGCCTTTATCTTCAATAGCAAATTGCCCACCTTCTCGACATCAATACCGAAAGGTTGTGGCCCACCGGCCATAACCATTCCAGATTGACGAGCCGTAAAATCGGGATTGATACGCAAAACAAGGTTAGGTTCTTTACTCAACTGCTCCCCGAATTTGAGAATTCTGTCTAGCTCGCCTACAGACTCCACGTGAATCACAATGCCAGCGCCAATCGCAGCTTTTAGCTCAATATCGTTTTTTCCGGGGCCCGAGAAACTGATATGACTTGCAGGAGTACCTGTGCCTAGTGCAAGCAGCATTTCTGCGTGGGATGCGACATCCAGCCCATCTACCTGTGCTGCCAGCATCGTAACCGTTTGCGGATGCGGATTTGCCTTGATTGAATAGTGGAGAGAAATATCGTCTGGTAGGTAGTGTCGGGTTTGGTTTATCTTTTGTTCAATCAGTTTACGGTTGTATATGTAGGCGGGTGTACGACCTGCAATAGTTGCCAGCTCATCGAGTGCAAGATCGGTGAATCGGAAGTGTTTCTTGTCGACTGTCCCGCCGGCGCGCATGTTGCTCAGAGATTCGTTCATGGCAGTGTGCAACGTCCGCTGCACCTATCCTTACCATTAAGATGCATGACTGGCCTCGAGGTGCTGTTGTAGCAGCGTATGGCGATCAATCTTGTTATTAGGGCTAGTAGGTAAATTCGCCACGAAGTACCATTTGTCAGGTACCAAATAACTGGGAAGCTCTCTTCGACACCAATTGGTCAAGTCGTTAGCATCAACCTTATTGTTTGTTACAACAAACGCAATTGCGACATGTCCAAATCGTGAATGGGGCACGCACAATATGCAAGCTTCCTGAATCCACTCGCATTGCACCAGTGTTCTTTCTATTTCCGAAGGTGAGGTTCGGTGTCCATTCAATTTTACCTGGTCATCGCGGCGTGAGACGAAATACAGGTAGCCTTCTTCATCAGTATGGCAAAGATCGCCAGACCAGGCATACACAATTTTGTCGTCGGCATACGCTGGTCGAGTGCGAAATTTTTGTTGAGTCCCCTCAAGATCACGCCAGTAGCCTGCTGAAACCAAGGGTCCTGACTGAATCAATTCTCCTATCTTGTATGGCGGTTGTTCTCGGCCCTCTGAATCAACAACCATGACCTTGGCATGAGGGACGGCTTTGCCTATTGATTTAGGCCGTGCCTTCAGTTCAGACGGAGGCAGATAAGTTGCGCGAAAGGCCTCGGTAAAACCGTACATCGAATAAAGGCGCGTATGTGGCAAACGAGTTGATATTGACTTGATTGTAGGTTCTTGAAGGCTACCACCAGTGCTGGTGGCGTATCTCAAATGAGGTACCTCGGGCCATTGGATGGCCATTAATTGATCCCAAACGTGAGGTACAGCCGGTAACCCGGTAATACGATGTTCTCTAATCATGTCTATTACAGATTTAGGGAAGCGATAGTCATGAAGTACCAGGCAGGCACCGGTATGCATTGCAGTTGTTAGCTGATTCAACCCGTAATCAAAACTGAGTGGCATCATGCCCAAGATTCTGTCCTGAGCTGAAATTTCCAAATAAGTGCTAACACTGACAGCCCCATAGTGCAAGTTTGAGCGGGTAAGTGCTACACCCTTGGGCATTCCGGTGCTTCCAGATGTGTAAAGAATGGCGGCGATATCGTCTGTAGGCTCTATTGAGATTCTTGCTAGGTTATTTTCAGTAGAATCGGACGGTGCACGACGAGTAAAGCTCGTCCATTCCATTAGGATTGTATGGTTGTCCGGTTGCTTACTTTCGTTGGCAGCGGCCTTGGAATTGTCGGGTGCAACAGCTTCAGGCACTAGTACAACGATCTTCAAACTGGGCAATTTGACGCCTTCTTGCATTAATGCGGCGTATTGAGTCTGTGAGCAGAGCAAAATTACCGCACTGCAGTTGTTCACAATGAACCCGAGCTGAGCGCTCTTTAACAAGGGGTTTATAGGGACTACCACTACGCCTGCTTGCAGCGCGCCCAAGATGGTTGAAACCGAGTAAATGTTTTTGGAAGCCACCAGCGCCATCCTGTCACCGGAACTGATTCCCAGTTCATTAAGAGACTGCGCTACAGCGTTAATCAATTGACTCAAACTGCCATAACTGACACTAAGCCCATTTACCACTACCGCATTATCTGTTGGATGTACAAGAGCAGCATGATGCACGTTCCAGGAGAATGGTAACACCGCGACATGTCCAATAAACTGTTGGCAGGTAAGTTTTATAGACTATCGTACAAAACCCGTGCCTGTTCAGACTCTGGAAAGTTGATTGAATCTGAGATTATAGATTCCAGTAACTCTCTGGCGGCATCCTTATTGCCCAGGGCAGCCTCGATCGTTGCTCCGTTGAAAATGATACTGGGGTTGGATGGGTTGAGCAACTGTATTTTTCTGAACGTTTCTTCGGCTTCAACAAGATTGCCTTGACCCAGATGGATAACGGCAAGCGTATCGAGTATGGCCACGTTGTCGGGTTGTATTTGCAGAGCGGTGGTTGCATGACTAACGGCGGCTTCTGGCTCCCGGTCGCGCAGCTGCCAGGCAAGGTTGTTTAGTGCAATAAAATTATCAGGCTCATGTGTCAAAACCGACTCAAATGACTCAATAGCATCGTTATGCCTGTCCACCAGGTTGTAAGTATTGCCAAGTGTCAACAGTATTTTGATATCGGCTGGATTTTCTTTCAGCCAGTTTGACATGGTAGCAAAGGCCTCGTCGTGACGGTTCTCAGCCCAAAAGGCTCTGGCAGCAGTCAGCACGGAATTGGCGCTGTGCGGAGTTACACGCACGTCAGCTGACGAATTTATTCGGTTTTGCTCATCCAGTTGATTAGTAAGTGTGTTGAGCGCTGAGGTGCCTGGGATAATGGTTTCGAGGCGTGCTAGCTGTTCGCTGGCTGCATCCAGTTGGTTGGTTCGAATATTGAGATTGGCCTTCGCCAGCAGGGAAGGGGCATGATCAGGATCTATTCGAAGCGCTGCATTCAGGTCTGCTTGGATTGCTGGCGTATTTTGGTTACTAGCATGAGCTCTTGCACGCATGTAGCGCCAGTTGGGTGAGTGGGGTTCTCGCTGGATCATGGTTGAAAGTAGCTCGATGGCAAGATCAGAATGATTCAAAGCGATGTGAGCTTGTGCCACCATTTCTACAACTCGCGTGTCTGTCAGGCTTGTTTTTTCTAAAGAAGACAAGGATTCAATAACTTTGCTGTGCTGGGACAGCTTGGCAAAATGATTGGCCAAGGCAACAGAGGCGAGGTAGGATTTCGGATTTTCGTCTTTTGCTCTTTGCAACCACAAAAGCATTTCATCAGTATTACCCGCAGATTCTTCAAGGCCAGCAAGGTTCAGTATTAGTTGCTGTCTTGTTCTGCCCGATGACTTGTCTAGTGCATCTGTTAAAGTCGATCGAGCTGAATCTAAATCATCTTCATTTGCCTCTAGCAAGGCCAGCATGATGGACGATGAACCTGCAACATTTGCAACCTCAATTGCATTTTGAAAGGCCTGACGAGCGGCCTCCGAATTTTCCTTCGCCAGATGGATTCTCCCGATTAACCCTAAAAGTGCTGGATTGTCTGGGTCATCTGCGACCAATTGCTCGACCTCTACCATGGCTTCATCAGTATTTCCAGCGGCCAGGTGCGTTACCGCACTCACAAGGAGTTGATTATTAAGGCTTAAGAATTCTTGATTTGCCAGATCATTCAATTTCGACTGGGTGTTCAACAGCTCGTTTGAAAATACATGAGAGGGGCTACTCAGTAGCGCCAGGTCGGGTGGCTCGGTTACACCTGCGCTCAACAATTTAGCGTATAGCTCAAGCATGTTCGTGATGGCTGCGTCAGTTGCGCCGAGTTTTAGGTAAGTGGTAGT
>CALKXZ010000182.1 GCA_938003775.1 uncultured Granulosicoccus sp.
ACTGACACAACCTGAGATTGCGCTGCGTGAATCGATCAGTTTCATTGAGTCCAGTCAAGCGGTGGTCGCCGCATGAATGGCTGATGTTTTTAAGCCCTTGAGGGCGTTTTCCGGTATTCAAAACAACGGTGTGCGCCGGACACAACCATACGGAGAGAAGAAATGAAAAAAACCTTAATCGTCGCTGGTATAGCCACCTTGTTGTCCGGCCCTTCGTTTGCCGCAACGCTGGGTGTGTCAATCGCTAATTTTGATGACAACGGTCTGACTATCATGCGAACGGGCATGACGACCCACCTTGAAACACTGGACGGTGTGGAACTGCAGATGGAAGATGCTCAGGAGGATGTGGCCAAACAACTGGATCAGATCAACAACTTTATTGCCTCAGGTGTTGATGCCATCATCGTCAATGCTGTTGATACTGATGCCACGGAAGCCATGTCACAAGCAGCTGCATCGGCAGGTATCCCACTGGTTTATGTCAACCGCCAACCGGGTAACATGGCAACGCTGCCAGACGGACAGGCGTTCGTGGCCTCCAATGAAATTGAATCAGGCACGCTGGCCGCTTTTCGCATGTGTCAGGATCTACGCGCAATGGGAAAATCAGGTGGGGCCAAGGCGTACATGCTGATGGGGCGTCTGTCCAACCAAGCGGCTGTTCAGCGTTCAAAAGATTTCCATGATGTTATTGGTATGGATATGTGTAACTTCATCACACTGATCGATGAGCAATCAGCCAACTGGTCACGCGATGAAGCACAAGACATGATGACTAACTGGATTGCGTCAGGCGAACCCTTCGATGCTGTATTTGGTAACAACGATGAAATGGCTATCGGTGCCATCCAGGCAATGAAGGCATCGGGTATCTCCATGGAAGATGTCGTTGTCGGCGGAGTTGATGCAACACCGGATGCACTGGTCGCTATGCAAGCCGGTGAGATGGACGTCACTGTATTTCAGGACCTTGCCGGCCAAGGCGCGGGCTCTATCGATACAGCGGTCAAGTTGGCGAATGGCGAAGACGTGGATAAAACTGTTTTCATCCCGTTCAAACTGGTCACTCCGGAAACTGTTGAAGACTTCCTATAAAGTCGACGTCGACAACGTAGTGATGGTGAACGCTGGCTAGATCTAGCTAGCTTGGACTCATCTGGAAACGACGCATACTTCTGGCAGTGCAGTAACTGCCAGAAGTGTGTTTGTCGCTTCATGGAAAAACCAGGCTACTGGAAGCCAGTACTATAGATCGTTGGGCGTTCACGTGGGACGGTGTCACATGAACACGCATTAATTGAAAAGGCAGGAGAGTAGCCACCTATGGCTAAACCGACACAAAGCACAGGCGGACTCGACTTTGATAAGAACAAACGTTCCTGGCCCAATGAACTGAATATACTGATTGCGCTGATTGTGATCATTGGTGTTTTCGAACTCCTCGGGCAAACCTTGCCTTATATGAACGAACAGAGTTTTCTGTTTGATTCGCGCGATCGTTTTGACTCAATCTTCAATGAAGCGCGGCTGCGCATTATCATCTTGCAGGTGTCTATCATTGGCATCATTGCATTGGGTGTCACGCAGGTCATCATTTCTGGCGGTATTGATTTGTCATCAGGCCCCTTGGTCGGGGCAACAGCGATGATTGTCATGTCATTCGCGCAAACTGAACTGGTGAATGGTGGTGCCAACCCCAAAGCTGTTTTCGGTGAGTGGGCATTCGACCTACCCATCCTAATACCGATTATCGTGGGGTTAGCATTCGGTGCAATGATCGGTGCCATCAACGGAAGCCTTATTGCGTTTACGCGAATTCCACCGTTTATCGCCACGCTGGGAATGTTTCTGATCTGTCGTGGTATCGCGCAGGCATGGACTCGTGGCAAGCCCGTATCGTTTCCAACTGAAGGCTATGCTGGTCTGGGTAGCGGCATGATGCCGGTATACTGGTTTATTGGGCTAGCGGTGGTGTTCCATTGTGTGCTGAAGTATACGGTGTACGGTAAACACACCTACGCGATTGGCTCAAACGAAGACGCTGCGCGAATGTCGGGCATTAATGTCCAAAAACATAAGGTGCTGGTGTACATGATTGCTTCGATGTTGGCAGCCTTTGCGGCCATCATCCTAAGTTCTAAGAACCTGACTGCGCAGTCGGGCATGGGAATTTTCTACGAGCTGTATGCCATAGCCATGGCGGTCATTGGTGGTGTGAGCTTGACCGGTGGCAGAGGGTCCATCGTCGGAACGGTACTCGGTGCCATGGTCTTCGGCGTTATTCAATCAGGATTCACCTACGTAAAACTTGATGCCTACTTTCAGCTAATGGCTATGGGTGTGATTATCATCGGGGCAGTGGTTCTGGATAAGGTCCGTCAGGAGCGCGCCGCGTCGCGCAAATAGGAGAGGACACATGAGCGAAGTAATATTGGAAACCCGCGGGCTCACCAAACACTACGGTGGCGTGCATGCACTCAATGATGCTGACTTTGTGCTCAACAACGGTGAGCACGTGGCGATCATGGGTGATAACGGGGCGGGTAAGTCCACTTTCGTTCGGCAGATTACCGGTGTTGAGCAGCGTACCAATGGAACCATCACCTTTGATGGTCAAGATGTGCATTTTGCTGGTCCCATCGATGCACGCGAGGCGGGCATAGAAACTGTGTTTCAAACACTGGCGTTGGCAGATGACCTGGACGTTCCGGATAATTTGTTTTTAGGCCGTGAAATAACCAAATACGATTGGTTGGGGCCTTTTCGCCTGCTCGACTACAAAGCCATGCGTGCGGCAACCATTGAGGGGCTCGAACGCACTGCGGTCAAAATTCCTAATATACGCAACACAATCCAAAATATGTCCGGTGGCCAGCGTCAATGCGTGGCAATAGCTCGCACCGCCACATTCTCCTCGAAACTAACCATCATGGATGAACCTACAGCGGCGCTGGGTGTGCAAGAGACAGAGCAGGTTGAGAACATTATCCGTACGCTAAAAGACAACGGTGAACCGTTGATTCTTGTCAGTCACAATATGCGGCAGGTATTCGACCTGGTTGATCGTATTGTGGTATTTCGCCGCGGACGTATCGTTGCCAATTTGAATGCGGCTGACACCGATGGTCAGGATGTCGTGTCGTATATCACCGGTGCCAAGACGGGCATCGAGTATGAAGGTGCGGCCTAGTGTTTGCGCAGCCATCATGAACCTGTTTGATCTACAGATACCCTTTATGCGGCCCCTGTGGCGTCGCTATGTGTTGGTGGGTGTCTGTTTGGGATGGTCGGTCGTGGAATTTGCCACAGGAGTGCCATTATGGGGATGTGTGTTCGGTGCCATGGGTGTCTACGCAGTGTGGCAATTGTTCATTGCCAAGTGGCCTTAGTCGCTTGAATTAGTCGCTTGAATTATTCATGAAATCACCACATTCTTGCGCGCGCTTTTTTCCGCTTGTCAATCTTGCTCAGTCGGACATACAGTCCGTATTCTGCTTCGTCCAAGCCTATGCCGCAGAAACACAGTTCGGTGGAACAATACGGTGGAGGCGGTCGTTTGCATTTACCCATAGTCCAGGCTAGCGGTGAACGTTACGCTCAAAGATGTAGCGAATAGGGCGGGTGTATCCCGCTCTGCTGTGTCGCGTGCGTTTACTGACGGTGCGTCGGTATCTGAGAGTATGCGGCGCAAAGTGCAAAAAGCGGCAGCTGAACTTGGTTACACACCCAACGCACTGGCCTCCAGTTTAACCACGGGACGAACACGGCTGATCGGGCTAGTGTCTAACAACTTCCATAACCCGATATTTTTGGAAGTGTTCGATCTGTTTACGCGTGGCTTGCAGGAACGTGGGTTGCGTCCGTTACTGGTTAATTTAACCGATGAAACCGATCCTGCCAATTCAGTGAAGATGCTGCAGCAATATTCGGTGGATGGTGTTGTGGTTGCCTCGTCGACGCTAACGCCTGCTTTTTCGCAGGCATTTCGTGCTGCCCGTATGCCGGTGGTGCATTCGTTTGGACGTCATAGCAGTTCACCGCAAGTGCATGTCGTTGGTATCGACAACGTAGAGTGCGGCCGCATAGCCGCACGAGAACTGCTGGCTCGCGGTTACCGACAGGTTGGATTTTTAGGCGGGCCTGAGTCTGCGACCTCAACCCAGGATCGGATTGAAGGATTTCGATCAGAGCTGGCTTTACACCCGGACGCAAGGGTAAGCCATTCGTTTGCAGCCGCCTATTCCTTTGATGCTGGGCGAAAGGAGATGTTACGGTTGTTGCGTAAGGTACCTGCTGAGGCGTATTTTTGCGGTGATGATGTGCTGTCGATCGGCGCATTGAGTGCGATTAAGGATGCCGGACTGTGTGTGCCGGAGGATATTGGTGTCATTGGTCTGAACGATATGGAAATGGCTGGCTGGGAGAACATTGCACTAACCACTATTCGCCAGCCCATTCGTCAGATTATCAGTTCATCGATTGAACTGATCGTGGCTATGTTGGATGAACCGGACCGCTATCCTGAAGCGCGACTGTTTCCCAGTTCTGTTGTCGACCGTTCTACCTTAAAACCGCGCATTCAGTGACCACGCCTGTAATGGCAAGGCCACAGGTTACGAGCTATGAGCGAAACATGGGTGGGCGCGCGTCTACCCAAACACCTTGTTGCTTGCCAGAGTCGGCAACAGCCACAACGGCTGCCATCGATCGTAAACCATCCACGGCGCGAGGGTAGAGATTGGCGGCAGGGTCTATTGGACGGCCTTGCTTGTTCGCGTGAATGGCTTCGGCCAGATCTTTATAAATATTTGCGAAGGCTAGTGGCATACCTTCAGCGTGCCCAATGGTAACGCGGGTGGTGCGATCCGCTTCGGGTGAGAGGTTATCCTCACCGCGTTCGATAATTTGTAGCCGTTCGTTAAGAGGCATCCAGAAGAGCTGGTTAGGCTGTTCCTGTGACCAACGCAGGCCGCCTTTTTCACCAAACACTTGGATACCAAGGCCATGTTGCCGTCCTATGGCGATGGACGATGTCCAGAGTCTGCCAACAATGCCACCGTCCATGCGGAAGTTAACCATGGCGTCGTCTTCCAGTTCGCGCGAAGATAAGCACGAAACAGTATCTGCCGACAGGCGCGTGACCTCCTGTCCGGTAACAAAGCTTGCCATGTGCATGGCGTGTATACCGCAGTCAGCGAATTGTGCAGAGACACCCGCCTGGGCCGGGTCGTAGCGCCAGCGAACCCTTGGGTTGTCTGCATCAGCGGCATCAGCATGATGACCGTGGGCAAATTCGGCCTTGACCAGGCGAATGGTCCCTAGATCGCCTCGGGCAATCATCGCCTTCATGTGCCGAACCAGTGAGTACCCGGTATAGCCGTAATTAACCGCGCAAATTTTGCCGGTCTCGCGGGCTGTATTGACGATATCCTCGCCTTCTTCGACGCTCATGGTCATGGGCTTTTCGCACAGCACGTTAAAACCAGCCTGCAAAAAGGCCTTGGTGATCGCGTAATGCGTGGCGTTAGGTGTGGCGACAGTGACTAGATCAACCCGGTCATCCCGCGCGCTTTCTCCTGCCAGCATTTCTTGCCAGTCACCGTACGCGCGACTGGGGTCCAGTCCCAGTTGCTGGCCATAGGCACGACCGGCATCCGGACGATGATCGAGCGCACCGGCATTGAAGGCGAATAAACCGTCCAGGCCTGAGCCAAGTCGGTGCGCCGGACCGATCTGGCTGCCTTCGCCGCCGCCGATCATGCCCCAGGACAATTTAGTCATGTGAATGCGTTATTCGTTAAAGCCGATGGATTGCAGGTAGTCGCGATTCAGTCGCGCATCGTTCAGTGGGTCTGGGTCTAGCGTTGGATCACAATCCTGTTCAACGGTGCACCAGCCTGCATAGTGGTGATCGAGTAATACTTGTCGTACCGCGGGTAAGTCCACTTCACCATCGGCAAGGTTGCAGAAGATTCCCTGGCCACAGGCGTCATAAAACCCGGTGCGATTAGCAATGGCTTTTGCCTTAACGCGCGCGTCAGTGTTCTTAAAGTGCACATAGGTAATGCGATCCATGTGACGCTTCATGAACGCTACAGGATCAAAACCTGCGTAGGTGCAATGGCCGGTATCGATGCAGATTTTCAGTAAATCAGGGTCGGTCTCTGCCAGCAGGCGTTCCACTTCTGGCTCAAAGTCCATGAAACCACCGGCATGTGGATGGATTTCAGGGATCAGCCCGTATTCTTCAAAGCCCAGTTTAGCCACGGTCATGATGCGATCCTGGTAGGCCTTCCATTCAGTGTTATCCATCTGCTCAGCCTCGCTACCACGCCCGGCTGTGGGTGCACGACGTGGAGAGATAGAATCGATCAGCACGAAATGTTTTGCACCGTGGGCTTTGAGTGCTTTGCAGGTTCGCACCGCACCGTCCATGACGTCGTCCCACTGCGACGGATCGTGGAAGGCGCGAAATACCACGCCACCGATTAATTCAAGATTTCGCGCCGCCAGTGCATCCGCCAGCTCGTTAGGGTCTTCGGGCATGAACCCGACTGGCCCTAACTCTATGCCGGTGTAACCGGCGTCACTGCATTGCTGCAGCACGGTTTGCCAGGTGGGATTGCGTTCGTCCTGCGCAAATTCGACACCCCACGAGCACGGGGCATTACCAATTCTGATGGTCATGTGAAGGGGCCTGAATAGCAGTGGATCGAACGGGCGGGTTGTGGTTTGCAACCGGTTGCATTTATTGTATTCTGTAGTCGATCTTAGCGTCAACCACCTCGGCTATCGATTTGGCGATGCGCTTGGCCATCGCGCTAAGCCGAGCTGAGCCCAGCTATAAGCCCAGTAGAGTAACCCTGTGAGATACCTATGACGGATGCAACCACACGTCTGACCGTGGCACAGGCCATTGTGCGTTGGATGGCCAACCAATACATCGTGATCGATGGCCAGGAACAACGTATTTTTGGTGGTGGCTTCGGCATATTCGGGCACGGGAATGTCCCTTGCCTGGGGGAGGCGCTGTATCAGTACCGGGACGCACTGCCACTGTACCGTGGTCAGAATGAACAAAGCATGGGTTTTGCCGCTGCTGCTTATGCTAAGTACCATCTGCGTCGGCGCATCATGTTTTGTACCGCTTCGGCAGGTCCGGGCACAGCCAATCTACTGACCGCGTCTGCATTGGCCCATGCCAATCGTTTACCCCTGCTGATGTTATGTGGTGATACTTACATCACGCGTCTGCCCGATCCGGTATTGCAGCAGATGGAACACTTTAATGATCCCACCTTGGGTCTTAATGATGCCTTTAAAGCAGTTTCGCGCTACTGGGATCGCATTGTTCATCCAGCGCAAATCATTCAGTCTTTGCCTGCGGCACTGGCTACCATGATAGACCCCGGTGATTGTGGTCCCGCGTTTCTGGGTTTACCGCAAGATGTTCAAGGCTGGGCCTACGATTACCCGGATGTATTCTTTACCAAGACTGTCCATCGTATTCGGCGCGTATCGGCAGATGCACATGAACTGGCGAGCGCGGCTGCCTTGTTGGCCACGGCCAAGCGCCCCATGATTATTGCCGGTGGCGGTGTACAGTATTCACGTGCCACGGAGCAGCTGACTACTTTTGCAGAAGTCCATCAGATACCGGTCGTAGAGACCATAGCCGGGCGTGCCAATCTGTTATCGACGCATCCGTTAAATACTGGCCCGATAGGTGTGACCGGGTCTGATTCTGCCAATGCCATTGCCGAACAAGCCGACGTTATTGTGGCTGTTGGCACACGCTTACAGGATTTTACAACCGGGTCGTGGACTGCCTTTGCCAAGGATGCGCAATTGATTTGCATCAATGCAGCGCGTCACGATGCCGGTAAGCATCGTTCTTTGCCAGTGGTGGGTGATGCGAAGCACGCGCTTGTGTCGTTGGGCGAGCAGTTAGGCGACTATAAAGCGCCTGCATCGTGGACTGCATTGGCCGCTACAGAAAAAG
>CALKXZ010000183.1 GCA_938003775.1 uncultured Granulosicoccus sp.
TCAGACTGAAGTCGGTGTGGTGGGTGACTTATGTTTAGCACTGTCCGGGGTCAATGCTGTACTTGATCAAAAGACCGACACACTAACAACGTTCGGTGCGGCCCAAAAAATTGCGGCTATCAAGCAACGCAAGTTTGCCTCGTTCAAGACATTAGCGGACAGCGAGTCTACCCCTATTGTCCCTGAACTGGTCATCGACACACTAAATGGATTGCTGCCTGAAGACGCCATTGTTGTGTCTGATCCTGGCACAAGTTGCCCCTACTACAATGCTTACTCTGAGCAAAAACTACCGGGGCGGTATTACATTACCAATCGGGCACATGGTGCGTTGGGGTATTCACTCAGTGCCGCATTAGGTGCATGGTTTGGTCGACCATCAAGCAAAGTTGTGGCGATGATGGGCGATGGTTCGTTTGCATTCACCTGCGGAGAGCTGGAAACCGTTGTTCGCTACCAGGCGCCTATCACTTATATTGTATTTTCTAATTCTGCCTTTGGTTGGATAAAGGCCAGTCAGTATGCCGATTGCGATAAGCGATACTACAACGTTGATTTTAACCGCACCAACCAAGCGGCGGTGGCTGAAGCATTCGGTGTCAAGTCTTGGCGAGTGGAAAACCCCGCTGAATTGAAGTCCGCTATGGCGCAAGCGATGGCGCACGATGGACCTTCACTGGTCGATATAATCACTCAGCCGCTTGAAGAAGCTAAAGCGCCTGTTCGTCGCTGGATGGGGTAGCACCAACCATGGCCAGTACAGTTAAACAAGTTGCTGTCATTGGTGGCGGTATTGTTGGCATCTGTTCGGCAATCTGGCTGCAGCGCTCGGGAGCTGCGGTAACGTTGATCGATAAAGTTGCCCCCGGAACCGGTAATTCGTCAGGTAATGCGGGCGTATTTGCCCGTTGCTCGGTTGCACCGGTAACAGCGCCGGGCATGATTGCGAAATCACCGAAGTTATTAATGGATCCTAACTTTCCGTTGTACCTTCGCTACGCCTATCTGCCCAAACTGATGCCCTGGTTGGTTAAGTATCTGTCGCACGCCAATGATACCGACACGCAGCGTATCTCCAGGGGTTTAGAGCCATTGACATCAGATTCCTTAGAGCAACATGTTCTGCTCAGTAAAGGTACTGCCGCGGAACAATGGATTGTGCCGTCCGACTACAGCTTCGTCTACACCGATAAAGCAGCATTTGAAGCAGATAGTTACACATGGGGCTTACGAAAAAAAGCAGGCTTTATTCCAGAAATTCTCGAAGGTCATGCGGTGCGGGAATTTGAACCATTGTTGTCAACAAGTTTAAATTTGCTGGCTGTCATGAAAGAACACGGCTATGTGACTAATCCCGGTGATTATATTCAAGCACTTGCACAGGAATTTCAAAACTTAGGTGGCACCCTTGTTTTATCAGCCGTAGAAGACTTTTCTATGAGCGACGGTAAGGTGGTTGCTGTAAATACTCAAAGCCAGAGAGTCCCGTGCGAGGCTGTCGTTCTGGCCGCTGGTGTGTGGTCAAAAACACTCTCCCAAAAACTGGGGTTAAATGTTCCGATGGAATCCGAACGTGGTTACCACATCATATTTAAATCCCCTTCACCACAAATTCGAACCCCACTGATGATCGCATCGGGTAAATTCGTGGCAACACCTATGTCCAATGGATTGCGCTGCGCCGGAGTGGTTGAGTTTGGCGGTCTTGATGCAGAAGCATCCGAAAAGCCGTTAGCATTTTTGAAGCGCAAGGTGCACGAGGCTTTTCCAAATTTAACCTATCAAGATACGCAAACATGGCTGGGACATCGCCCTGCTCCGTCTGATAGTCTTCCAGTAATCGGCGAAATTGGTCGTTCAAGTGTGTTCGCAGCATTTGGTCATCACCATATTGGACTGACGAGCGGCCCGAAAACCGGCAAGATCATTGCCGATCTCATACAGAACGGAGGTACTGACAACGACATAACTGCGTACACCCCAAACCGTTTTTTATAAGAAGGATGTAGTAACTCATTACTCACCAAAACCCTGAGGATAGAACTATGAAAAAAGTGCTTAAGCAGCTTGCTATAACCACGTTGATCGCTGGTGGAACCCTGACAACCGCCCACGCAAAAGATTGGGATATGCCAATGGCCTACCCCGACAGTAACTTTCACACAGAGTACGGCAAATTATTCGCCGAAGCTGTGGGTACCTGCACTGGCGGGTCACTGAATATTGTCATCCACTCTGGCGGGTCACTGTTTAAAGGCAACGAGATAAAACGCGCCGTTCAAGTCGGTCAGGCACCGATTGGCGAGCGATTTCTCTCAGCACACCAAAACGAAAACCCAATTTATGGCATTGACTCCATTCCATTTTTGGCGACCTCTTACAAAGACAGCGAAAAATTGTGGGATGCGTCCAAATCTGCAATCTCCGATGCATTAGACAAAGATGGGTTGGTATTGATCTACTCCGCACCCTGGCCAGCACAGGGCTTGTATTTCAAGCAGGAGATCAATTCAGTCGCTGACATGGAAGGCATCAAGTTTCGCGCATACAACACCGCTACAGCAAGACTGGCAGAACTGGCTGGCATGTCACCTGTGCAAATTGAAGCAGCGGACTTGACACAGGCACTGGCCACAGGTGTTGCGTCCTCCTTTATTTCCTCCGGTTCGACAGGTTATGACAGTAAGGTATGGGAGCAACTGACTCACTTTTACGACACGCAAGCCTGGCTGCCTCGCAATGCCGTATTCGCCAACAAGCCAGCCTACGATGACCTATCAGAGCAGGAACAAAACTGCCTGCAATCGGCAGGTCAATTGGCAAGCGCTGCTGCAACTGCTCGCTCAGAACAGCTCGCAGGCTGGTATCTACAGCAATTTCAGGAAAATGGCATGACGGTATTACCGCCAAGTGATCAATTGGCATCAGAGCTTGTCGAGTTTGGAGACATCATGACCAACGAATGGCTTGAAGCAGCTGGCGATGCAGGTTCAGCTATCGTTGATAGTTACCGCGCGTCAAAGTAAGTTTGATTATTAGCCTGGACTCTTCATGGAACGCTGATTCCTTTTACTGACACGTTAGACCCTTTGTTCGTAGCAGTTTATGCGAGCCACACAGGCACACAGTGGAACGCTGTGGTGTACAAATCTTGAAGCCACCGGAGCTAAGAGAATTCGCTTCGAGCAAAGGGGATGTAGTCGCAGACCTATCAGTAGGAATTGGTGAATACATGAATAGTCCAGGCTACTGGGTTTGATTTTCTAAGCCTTATTTTCTCGACAATCATGGGAGCTAGCATCTATGAGAAGTATCCGAAAAGTACTCGATGGTTTGTACTTCCTTGGAGGCGTACTGGGTGGCGTCTCGATGATCGCAATTTTGATTCTGATTTGCAGTCAAATGGTTGCACGCTGGCTGGGCTTAACGTTTCCGGGTGCATCAAATTATGCGGGCTATTGCATGGCCGCTTCTGTCTTCTTTTCTCTGGCCTACGCACTGAACCACGGTGCTCACATACGCGTTACGCTGTTCCTTGCCAAATTGGGAAAAACTCGCCGTTACGCAGAAATCTGGTGCTACGGTATCAGCGCCCTGTTCATGACCTTTTTCTTCTGGGCAGCGCTTGAACGCAATTTACAATCCTACAACTTCAAATTTCTCAGCCAGGGCCAAGATCAAACCCCACTATGGATCCCTGAAGCCTCTATGACTATTGGTGCGGCCATTCTCGCCATCGCACTCTGGGATCATTTAGTACGATTCGTTTTTACCGATTACGCAGGAATTGTTGAAGTACCGCCTGAAGAGAGGAAGGAATAAGCTATGGATCATTTCACACTGACCGTAATTTTCCTGGTCATATTATTCTTCTTGCTGGGATCTGGCGTCTGGATCGGGCTGGCATTGATGGGTGTTGGCGCCGCTGGGATTGCACTATTTGACAAAGGGTTTATTGGAGCCAACCTGACAGACAAGGCGTGGGAAAGCTCGTCCAGTTGGACGCTAACTGCATTACCCTTGTTTATCTGGATGGGTGAGATTCTCTACAGAACCAAGCTGTCCGAAGATATGTTTAAAGGCCTTGCGCCCTGGATGGCCAGGCTACCCGGTGGGTTACTGCACACAAACGTAGTGGGTTGCACGATCTTCGCTGCAGTTTCTGGTTCCTCGGCTGCAACGCTGACCACGGTCGGTAAAATGTCGATCCCGGAGCTGAGAAAACGCGGCTATTCCGAATTTATGACAATAGGAACCCTGGCAGGTTCAGCCACGCTGGGGCTAATGATTCCGCCATCGCTAACACTGATTGTTTACGGTGTAACCGTCAATGAAAGTATTACCCAGCTGTTCATGGCAGGCATTGTTCCAGGCCTGGTGCTGGCTTCCATGTTCTCCTTATATATTGTGGCTTGGCACTTCATAAAGCCATCACAGCGCCCACAAGCAGAACCGGTTCTCAGCTTCCGGGAAAAAGTATGGGAGTCACGATTCCTGGTGCCGGTTATCCTACTGGTGCTAACGGTTATAGGATCCATGTATTCGGGCATTGCCACTGCCACAGAGGCAGCCGCATTCGGTGTTGTCGGTGCACTGGTGTTAGCACTGTTTCAACGCTCATTATCGCCGCGTACGTTTTTCGACAGCTTAATGGGCGCTACAAGAACGTCAGCGATGATTGCGCTGATACTCATGGGTGCATCATTCCTGAGTTTGTCTATGGGTTTTACAGGACTACCGCGCGCCATAGCGGAGTGGATTGGTGCGCTACAGCTATCACCAATCATACTCATCCTGGCATTGACCGTATTTTATATGTTGATAGGTATGTTTCTGGATGGCATTTCATCGGTTGTCTTAACCATGGCAGTCATATTACCGATGATCACAACACCTGCGTTTGCTGAACTTGGTTTTAGTTTGATCTGGTTTGGTATTTTTATCGTGGTGGTGGTTGAAATGGCTCAGATAACACCCCCCGTAGGGTTTAACTTATTTGTCTTACAGGGTATGACAAAACACGAAATGGGTTATATCGCCAAAACGGCAATTCCTATGTTTCTGATTATGATTGTTATGGTCGGTGTACTTGTACTGTTTCCTGATTTGGCAACGTGGTTGCCTGACAATATGCGCAACTCACCGAATTAAGGTCCACTATTACTGAAAATTTCTATCTGGCAGACTCAGCTAAATTACCTGGTCTCAACTAATGATGAAGCAATCTACGCTGACTGATGTAACGCTGTATCTAATCGGATGCGGGAAGATGGGTTCATCACTATTGCGCGGTTGGTTACGTAAAGGAGCGACGCTGGAAAATATCAGTATCTCTGATCCACACCCCTCGCAGTGGTTAGTGGCATTATCTGGTGACGGGCTTCGTTTAAACCCGTCTCAGATTCCCTCCCCCGATGTTGTTGTTATAGCCACCAAGCCTCAGTTGATTAAAAACCTTGGCAATACATTGTCGGCGTTTAAAGCATCTGAAACTCTTTTTTTATCCATTGCTGCCGGGACAAACATCTCAACATTGAGTGAAATTTGCGGCTTGCGCAGCGCCATCGTTCGTGCAATGCCCAATCTACCTGCCTCCATTGGCCAGGGTGTTATAGGGTTTTTCGCAAACAAACACGTCACTCACGAAAAAGTACAACTTGCGCGGACGCTGTTGTCTGCTGTGGGTGACGTTGTCGAACTAAGCCATGAAGAGCAACTACATGCAGTCACAGCAGTGTCTGGCTCTGGTCCGGCGTACGTGTTTGCGATGGCTGAAGCCATGGAAAGTGCTGGCATTTCTGCAGGACTTCCACGTGACATTGCACAGTCACTGGCAATCAATACCATTAAGGGAGCCGGAGCACTCATGGCGACTTCCGAGTCTCCCCCTTGCAAATTGAGATCAAATGTCACCTCGCCTCATGGCACAACTCAAGCAGCCCTTGCGGTATTAACGGATGACGCGAATGGTCTCAAAGGCATCATTGAAAAAACAGTTTCTGCCGCTCGCAACCGAAGTGTAGCTCTGTCTCAAACCGGATCATAAATCAAAGGATAAGTTTGATATGTACAATAAAATTCTGCTGCCTGTTTCGGTTAACCAAGTTGATATTGCTAGAACCGCATTGGAAAAAGCAAAACAATTGTGCGCTGAAGGCGGTGAAATCATTGCGCTCAATGCACAGGAGCCTATACCCGGTCCAGCGGCGCATTACCTACCCAAAGAAGCACTGCCAGATAGAGATAGCGATATACGACATACATTATCCGAATTAGTCGGAACTGACGACAACGTGCGGATAGAGTTAGTGTCGGGACGCGCTGGCGTAGCTATTGTTGAATACGCCAGGAAACAAAGCGCGGATTGCATAATCATTGCCTCCCACAGACCAGAATTAAAGGACTATCTCCTGGGTTCTACGGCCTCGCGCGTAGTTCGGCATTCACCCTGCTCGGTTCTGGTTATTCGCTGATTGGGTAAGCGCCTGTCAGTGCTCCCTGCGTTACAGCGTTGGTTTTCCACTCGATAATCTCGTTTATCGCTCACGACTGTTTCTCGGCATCTTAGCGATTCATATACTGTGGACTCGCTCGTTAGACTGATAGGTCAGTGATTAACACTAGCCATGATTGATCATGAACCGTTTAATTCACAGTATTTATTAACGACATATTTCAAATGAATCTGTCAGCAAAGCACGCCACAACCAAGTGGTTTTCCATCGCCCAGATGCCTGCTTCAATCATCGGTTAACACTGATTTGGACTGTGTTTATAGTAACGTCCTGCAAACACGCAATCAGTCCAACCCCAATGACAAAATCAAGTCATTGAATTGCTGTCGATCAACAGTGTGTAGGATAGCCGAGTGTAATTTTAGTAGCGGTAATACGTAGCTCAGGCTCTATGACGGCTACCAGTTTATTGCGGATTAGCACGTTGGAGCTTGCAAGCCTACTGAAGGTCCGCCAGTGATTTATTACAAGATGGGTTATCTACTATATAGCTAGATTTATGATTAATGAAATATATATCCTGCGCGTCGGTGGTACCTGTTGTTGAACATAGCGTTGTATCTGTCACTGGAACGCAAGTAGATACTTTCATAAGTAACTGAATATTAAGATCATTTAATATTTTCTTAATTCGGCATACACGACTATTCAAGGTGCGAGACGCCTCATAGCAGCTGCACTTTTTTTTGCACATACGATGACTATTGCACTGCCGTTTCAGAATTCGCTTATCGCTTGAATCCGTCAGTGGACATGAATTGCAATCGATTCTGTTGAACCGATCTGACTGTTCTATATTTACTTATCAATCGGAACATCACACAACCTGATTGTAAAAAACATGGAGAGGATCAGAAACATGGTTACTATGAAACGCTGTGCCGTATTGGCGGCTGTGGGCACATCAACACTCATAGCCAATGCTCATGCCATTGAGTTTAAATTCTCGGGGCAGGTCAGTAGAATGATCGTAGCACCTGACGATGCACTGGGAAGCGACCTTCAGCATCAGGATATTGGCTTTAGCGGGTCTCGATTCCGCATTACTGGTGAGGAAGAACTGGCAGGCGGTTACACCGTGGGCTTCAGACTGGAGCAACAACTTGAATCCAATCCATCTTTTGCGGCATCCGGAGGAAATCAAACTGACGGTGGCAACGATGACTTTATCGATAATCGTTACCAGGATCTGTACGTAAAAAGTGCGTATGGAAAATTATCAATGGGAAAAGGTGATGGAGCCGCAAATGGTGGTACTGAAGCTGATCTATCCGGAACCGTACTTGCTGCAAACTCTAATCATCAGGACAATTGGGGTAACTACGTTATCGTTGCTGGAGCTACGCCCGAAGACAACGTGACATGGGATAGTATATTTGTCATGAATGATGGCATCAGTCGTGTGAACCGGCTACGTTACGACACTCCATCGCTGAACGGATTCGTTATCTCGGCAAGCCTTGATCAGGGCAACGCCTATGAAATTGCCACTACTTACAACGGTAACGTTGGCAATAATAAAATCAGCTCTGCCCTGTTTTATGTAAACGCACAGGATTTCGCTGATGATGCCGAAGTTATTGGTCTGTCTGCATCCGTGCTAATGGAAAATGGCCTTAATGCAACCGTTGCGTGGTCAGATCGTGACAACATAACCAGTGTCGGCCCCGATCAAACAGCGACGACCGTCAAGCTGGGCTACAAAACTGGAATACATGCAATTACTATTGACTACGGCCTTGGGGAATTAGGATCAACAGATGCAGATACTGTCGGACTAACCTACGCAGCCCATTTTACGAAAAATATCGAAAGCTTTGCCACGATTCGACAGCTCGACTCAGATTTGGCCAATGCTGAATCGGTCGACTTAGCCGCAGTGGGTGCTCGTATCAGGTTCTGATCCCATCATGACCTGGATTGTTCATAATTAGTCCAGGTCATCGAGCTTAGAATGCATCAAAAACACATTTTGATGATTATTCTATAGCCATTCCCAAGTGGGTTCTAACGGAATTGTGCCTTACTGGATGAAAGCAACGCCTTACCAAGAACACTGTTTAATTCATCAAGGGTATAAGGTTTAGGCAACATAAACATAGAATCACCATCGCTACTGTTTACCCACTGGAGCTGCTCTGAATAGCCGGAAGAAATAATAATCGGTATGTTTGGATCACGCTCTTGTATTTGATGGGCCAAATCCCAGCCAGACATTTTCCCGGGCATAACCATATCAGTAAATACAAGATCGATATCTTTTCGGCTACGATAAATAGTCAATGCATCTGCGGCATTGATCGCCTCTACTACCTGATGCCCCATGCGTAAGAAACGCCTTGCTGTCAGTTTTCGAACACCATCGTCGTCTTCGACAAGCAAAACAACAGCGGCGGGAATAGTGTTCTCTTGAATGTTATCTGGTATGCGTTCATTATTTGTCTCAGACCAATCACGGGGTAACAACATCGTAAAGCAGGTGCCCTCATCCGGCACGCTAGTGACTCCAACATACCCACCGGATTGTCGCGCAAACCCATAGACCATACTTAAACCAAGCCCATGACCTTGGCTTTTCTGTTTCGTTGTAAAAAATGGCTCGAAGACACTGTTTAGGTGCTCTGGATCAATACCTGTACCAGTATCGGACACACGTATTTGTACATAGTTACCAGCGGGTAAGTTCAATAACGCAGCATCAG
>CALKXZ010000184.1 GCA_938003775.1 uncultured Granulosicoccus sp.
CATCTGCATCTACGCGAAAGGGCACTGATTTGTCAAAGTAATTAACAAATACATCATTGAGTTCGTTCCTGGGTGTCAAGGCGGCAAGACTCACCATAATGGCTCCCATGGTCCAAAACAGCGGACGCCTTTGTTTGATGACAAAATTTGCCACATGATCCATAACCGTGGTTTTCTTGATATCGCGCACCTTGGCCCTGGCTGGCAAAATGGCCACCAAAGCCGGTAAAAAAGTAACGGCCAAGAAAAACGCGAATAAAACACCGATTGCCGTAATGTTGCCCAGATCCCTGAACGGTGGGGCATCGCTGAAATTCATACTGAGAAAGCCAATGGCTGTAGTTACGGATGTCAAAAATATGGGTGAAAAATTAATCCGGAGACTTTCAACAACAGCAGCTGATTTGTCCATACCACGGCGCAGGTTGTGATAGAACGTGACTAAGAAATGAACACAGTCGGCCACTGCCAGGGTGAGAATCAGCGTAGGGGCGGCTGCCGAGGGTGGCGTTAGTTTTATACCCAGCCAGCCTGCGCCACCCATAGCCGCCAGAATGGATAACAGTGCCACCAACACCGTGCCTATCATCGCAATCGGGCTGGCGATAAGCAGCAATACGCCGACAAGGATGACCGCAAATGCCATCGGTATGATCGTTGACATGTCGGTTATGCTGGCTTCGCTAAATGCTTGGTTCAGCAGAACGATGCCCGAGGGCGTGAACTTGATGTCAGGGTAGGCTGCCTTGATGTCGGCCATTAGTGCTCGGGTACTGCTGACAGTCTCCTCGAGTGCCACCATGGGATTTGCAGCAGCCAGTTGTTCCGGGGTCATGCCTGCCTTTTCTTGATCGGACAGTTCAGGTGGAAATTCCAGCGTTATGTTAATTCCAGTTACCTGAGAATTCGGTGCCAATAGCTTTCTAACAATCGTTGGCTCGCCCAATGCCACACGACGAAGACTTTCAAGATCGTCTGCGCTTAGATCATCGGTCTGTTCAACCAGATCACCCACCATAAGGTCATCGTCTTGGGCAACCATGTGCTGGTAATTAGTGAGCGAATCAACACGTATGGAGTTTGGAATTTGCCAGGCGCGCTCAGTAACGTCAATAATCGCTGCGAGGGTAGCAGGGGTGAAAACATCACCGTCCTTCGGCTCGAGCATAATTAGGACGTTATCGGATTTTGTGTAAGCGTCCTGCAGTTGCTCAAAAGCGATAAGCTGCGGGTTTTCTTTGCTAAAAAAAGCCCGATAGTCATTGGTGAAGGCTAAAAACTGTCCACCTGAGCTCAGTCCGAACACACTGAGGAAGCTCAGTATCAGCACCCACCATTTGTACCGTACGACCCACTGTGCGTAGCGTTCGATCATGTTACTGCTTCTCTGAGTATGAGTTAGAACAGACGGGCTCAGGCATTGAGTAGTTTTCTTTCGCTGAGCACATCTATTTCATCTTTGAAATAGTTATTTTGAAAGGTATCGAGTAAAGCGTTGGTGGCAGCCTCGTCCATCAATGGAGTCCAACCAAGTCCATTTAATGCCACTTGTGTCATAGTAGTGATTGTTCCGCCGGGATTATGGATACCAAATCGACTCAGCGGAAAATCGTACGAACGCAGTAGTTGTCCGCCATGATACATCGACCATATTCCGAAGACTATCTCAGGCGCATTCAATGAATTGTCTGGTAAATCGCCCGCGTCTTTGGCACATTGAACGATCCCACCGACTAGATTAACAATGCCAAGCTCCAGGGCATCATGTTGCATTCTGCTTTCCGGACTCACTTTTTGCATAACACCATCGGTGTGAAGATTGTGCATCATGCCTATATCATTGGGTTCATACCGTTGCCAAATATCATGCGCGAAACTAAATGCCAGCAAGCGTTCACGATGGTTTCCGTCAAATCGTTCGGCAAGATGGCCAAGGTTTAATAGTCGAGTCAATGAACGGATGCACAGCTGAATAAGCATCTCCTCTTTACAGGAGAAATGTTGGTATATGGTGCCTTTGGAAAACTCAGCCGATTCGGCCACCCGATCCATGCTCATGTGATGGAATCCTTCGCGATGCATCATTTCTCTGGCAATAGTCAGGAACAAATCGTGGCGATCAGCGACCTCCCTTTGCTTGCGGGTCATACCAGTACGATTGGGCGCAGCGGCTGGATTTAACACTGGACGAATGTCATTGGACCCGCGTGCCTCACCCTAACAATGGCGATGATGTTATACCGCTTCTTGGCCAATGACAAGCAATGTGTCGAAAAATGACTCTTTGTATAAAAATTACTCATTTGTCCACGTTCTGATGCCCTTAACCAGACATATAAATTGTTTGTCGATTCTTGCGCATCGTTCGCAGTGTATGTCGTATGCGCGATCAACCGCCTGATCAACAACAGCGTTTACGTTATGAGATGCCCGATCAGTTTTCTCTCAGCTGAACTAGTGGTCCGTCCAAGTCATCGATACTATTCAGCCGTGATGGGCTGATGGTTTAGAGG
>CALKXZ010000185.1 GCA_938003775.1 uncultured Granulosicoccus sp.
CCTCTTCTCCGGCCGCGGTTCTTTCTGTTGCGGCGAAGACTGTTTCGACTGACACAGCAGCCTCAAGCTCTTCGCTTCCTGCAACACTTACGGAAAGCACCACGATCGGAAAGCGTCGGCTGCAGCTGACCAGCGATCCAACATCAGATTGACACCAGCAGGGTCGGGTTTGGCGGTGCAGCAATCACGACTGATGATTGTTTCGCTGGTGAAGAAATGATCAAGGCCACAGGCAGCCAGTGTGGCATGGGCAATTGCTTTCCCATTACGAGTCACAATGCCCAGTTGCGCTCCTTGTGAACACAAGAAATTCAATAGCGCCTTGCTACCGGGTTGCGCAATAGCCTGGGCTGCCATATCCAGTTCCATATCATCCAGTTGCTGATGTTTCTGCTGTGCCAGTTCGGGCTCCATAGCAGCCAGTGCCTCTAGAATCGGTACACCGGGTGGTAGCTCAAGCTGTGCGCGCATTGCATCGAAGTCATGCATGGCACAGGTGAGTGTACCGTCCATGTCAAACAACCAGTATTTTTTGCTCTTCAGATTCATGCAGCTAGATATCAAATGGATGATTGATTGCTCACACAGTGTAACCGAGCAACCAGTATTCGCATCTATCGTGACCCGGTGCACGGGTAGAAAGGGTTCATTAAGTGAACAATGACGTATTAAAAATGAGGTTAACCGATTGCGGGCAGTTATAATCAGTGCAAAATGAGGAGTCCGTATGAAATCGTTAAACAGTCGCCGTGCCATCTGCAAGTACTTGTTGAGTGTTGGCTTTTCTAGCTGTGTTTTACTGTCCGGTGGTTTGGCTCAATCACAGGAAATGATTCCTCGCACCCTGCTGGTTGACATGGCACGAAGTCAGTTCTCCGTGTTGTGCCAGTCAGAGGTGTTCGCCAGTTGTATGGGTTTTACGTCGCAAGCTTGCCTGGATCTCTCGGAATCCGCAATTTCTCAGTGCCTGTTACCTTTACCCGAGCAAATCAGCCCGAATGAGTTGGATAACAGCGCGTTGGAATCATGCCCCAAAGGTGTTTTTGCCGACGCAGGTTACCAGGAAGAGAAGGCCGGACCCTGCTTTGATCAAGCCATGGAAGAGGGCTGACTGGGTTGCAATGGCGATTGAGACGTGCAGTGGCGACTACGAAGTCATCCAGGTAGGTTTGCGTTTGTCTAAAAAAGCGCCAAGCCCCTCCTGCGCCTCATCACTGGCTCTGATAGTGGCTAGCCGCCTAGCCAAATCTTCACGCAAGGCCGTATCGACGGTAGCACCTGCAATATCGGTAATAAGCCGCTTGGTAGCATCTTGCGCTTGTGGTCCACTCGCCAGTAGTTGCGCAACGTGCTCTTCAACGCGATTATCCAGATTGTCAAAAGAACAGACGTCGTGCACCAGGCCCAATCGATACGCATCCACAGCATCAATACGTTCACCTGTCATAAAGTATCGGCGTGCAGAGCGTGGACCAATCGCCGCTAGCGCGTAGGGACTGATTGTGGCAGGCATGATGCCGAGCCTGACTTCTGAAAATGCAAACACAGCCGATTCACTGGCAACAACAATATCGCAGCAGCATACAAGCCCAGTGCCTCCCCCCAGTGCCGCGCCGTGAACTCGGGCGATGGTTGGACGATGTAACGAATTTAGTGTGTCGAGCATATCGGATAAGACCATTGCATCCTTGATATTCTGCTCATCACTCAACCCAATCGAGTCTTTCATCCAATGGATATCGGCGCCTGCACAAAAGTGTTTGCCAGCGGCGTCGATGACGACCACACGCGTACGGCTCGTCAAATTTTTCAGGGTTAAGCTCATCTCATCCATAAAACCCCGATCCATCGTATTGAACTGATCTGGCCGATTGAGTGTAATCGTTGTCACGCCACGCGGGTCGGTTGTGGTGGTCATGTAAGCCATGATGGATCTCGGTTAAGTGCTGGATCAGATGGTACGGGTTATAGCCAGACTGGCAAGCCAGTGGTGTAAATTAACCAGTAGACGATAGGTAACAAAGCCTGTGACCAACCATACAGGCCAAAGCAGACTCGTCTGGTTCCACACCCATACAGCAACCACGTACCCAGATAGCGCGACCCAAAAGGTCACGATTTGCCAGTGTAGATGGGAATAATAGGGTGTGTCTATTGTGGATTTTAAGCGGGTGTGAGCAACCAGCATGGCCATGATGCCGGTTACGCCAAACAACACGTGTAGCGCGAGTAACAACATGACCAGGAGTGATACATTCCGGGCTTGGAGCGTTCTAGCACAAACACTCGACTGACTACCAGCCACCGGTAGCCATCCAGCGATCAAGCTGTTCGAGCCGGTCGTTTCCCCAGAATTGCTCCGTACCTATCATCATCATCGGTGAGCCGAATACACCTTTTTCTATAGCGCTCTCTACTTCATGGCGAAGCAAGTCTTTTACACGTGGCTCTGCCAGCGCCGCAGCCATAGCCTGCGCATCTATACCGATTGATTTAGCCAACGTGGATAGCACAGCGGTGTCCGTTATGTCCTGATCGTTGGCGAAGTAGGCGTGAAAGATTGCATGGACGAACGCTGTGGTCTGAGCTTGTACAGCAGCATCATCATGTTCACGTAACCACAGTGTAGCGCGACTGGCTGCTACCGCACCGATAGGAAAATGACTAGGATGTTTGTAATTAAGTTTATGTTCGCGCGCTGAGCGGGCAAAGTCCATTATGGAGTAATCCCCTTTGAGCGGTGCATAGGTCAAGGGTGTTTGCTTGGTTACTTTGAACACGGCTCCGAGCAGAATAGGGCGCCACAAGATTTTATGATCATGCTTGTTAGCGATGGCTTCAATGCGCTCACTACCCAGATAACCGTAGGGGGATGAGTAGTCATAGTAGAACTCGATAGTGCCTTTCATGGCTGACTCCGATTGCCCAGTGCCCGGCTGATGACCAGACGTTGAATTTCCGATGTACCTTCATACAGTTGACAGACCCTGACATCACGGGCAATGCGCTCCACCGGGTAGTCCCGGAGATAACCGTAACCGCCATGAATCTGAATGGCATCCGAACATACGGTTTCAGCCATCTCGCTGGCAAACAGTTTGGCCATGGATGCTTCCATCAGACACGGTTCGTTGTTATCACGTAACGCCGCTGCTCGCAGAACCATTAGTCGAGCTGCGTCTATCTGAGTGGCCATATCGGCCAGTTTGAAGGCAATGCTCTGATGCTCGATGATGGCCTTGCCAAAGCTCGTTCTATGCTGTGCAAATGCCAGTGCGTGTTCATAGGCGCTACGAGCCATACCCACTGATTGAGCGGCAATGCCAATACGCCCGCCCTCCAAATTGGCCAGTGCAATGGCATAGCCTTCGCCCTCTGCACCAAGTCGCTGAGCAGCTGGTATGTCACAGTTGTCCAGCGTGATCTGGCAGGTGTCCGATGCGCGCTGGCCAAGTTTCTGTTCAACGCGGCTAACACGGTATCCAGGCGTATCGGTGGGTACCAGGAACGCCGTAATACCCCGTTTGCCTTCACCGGTGCGGGCAAACACAATGGCAAGCTGTGCATGCTTGCCGGAGGTGATGAATTGTTTGGTGCCGTTAAGCCGATAATGCTGGCCATGGCGTGTGGCGGTGGTTCGTAGCGCAGCGGCATCGGAACCGGCGTCCGGTTCTGTCAGACAAAACGCTGCCAGAATTGCTCCACGGGCCATGCCAGGCAAAAATCGGGCTTTCTGTTCATCGTTGCCAAAACGCAGTACCGGCATGCATCCCACTGAATTGTGCACGCTCATGATGGTCGAGCAAGCGCCGTCACCTGCTGCGATTTCTTCCAACGCCAGGGCATACGCAATGTTGTCGGTGTCCGCACCGCCAAATGCCTCGGGTACCAGCATACCCAGAAAGCCCAGTTGCCCCATTTGGGCAATGGCTTGCTGGGGAAAACGCGCCGCTTGATCATTGGCTGCGGCTTCAGGTGCCAGTACGTTGCGCGCAAATTCGCGTGCCGTATCCCTGATCAGCCGTTGCTCTTCGCCTAGAGTAAACATGGGCTTGTGCCTTATTGAATACGTTCGATAGCAACGGCTGTGGCTTCACCGCCGCCGATGCATAGAGAGGCTATTCCGATTGAGCGTGAATGGTGTTCCAGTGCGTTTATTAATGTCACCAGAATACGTGCACCTGATGCGCCGACAGGGTGTCCTAGTGCACAAGCCCCACCGTGTATATTGACTTGTTCATGATCCAGCCCCAGCTCCAGCATGGCGGCCATGGTGACAACCGCAAATGCTTCGTTGATTTCGTACAGATCGATATCGCCGGCTTGTTTGCCCAACCTTGCGAGCAGCTTCTCTATGGCATAGACAGGTGCAGTGGTAAACCAGGCCGGTGCCTGCGCATGACTGGCGTGAGCGAGTATGCGCGCCCGTGGTTGCAGTCCACGTCGGTGTGCTTCGGATTGCCGCATCAAGACAAGCGCTGCGGCGCCGTCTGAAATCGAGCTGGCATTGGCCGCAGTGACGGTGCCATCTTTAACAAATGCTGGGCGTAACGTGGGAATACGCGCCAGGTCGGCTTTCGGTGGTTGTTCGTCGGCACATACGTTTACGTCGCCCTGTCGTGTATTCACAATGACCGACTCTATTTCAGATTCAAAAATACCGGTGTCGATGGCTGCCTGAGCCCGTTTCAAAGAAGCTATGGCAAAGTCGTCTTGTGCCTGGCGTGTGAATTGATAATGCTGCGCCGTAGTTTCGGCAAAGTGGCCCATTAACTGTCCTGGCTCATAGACATCTTCCAGGCCGTCAAGGAACATATGGTCCTTGAGCTCGGCGTGGCCCATGCGCAATCCATCGCGCACTTTGGGCAGTAGGTAAGGGGTATTGCTCATACTTTCCATACCTCCGGCAACCGTCACAGTTGCCGAACCTGCTAACAGTTGATCGTGAGCCAACATGACAGCCTTCAT
>CALKXZ010000186.1 GCA_938003775.1 uncultured Granulosicoccus sp.
AGTTGCCTTCGCCGACGATCTAGCGTATTCAGCGTCTCCGGTTCCGCTTGTGCTCTCGGATACACGTATCGGCGGCGTCCCCTTATCCAACCCCGGCACTACGAATACTCCGAGCACGGACGGTCCAGGCGCTGATCCCACTACGACTGTCAGTGGTGGTGGCGGAGGCGGCTGTAGTATTTCAACAGGTTCAGGCGGAATACCTTTTCCACTGCTAGCTTTCGCTGGCCTGTTGTGGTGGCGCCGTCGCCAGCAACAGTAGTGCAGCTTTATCAAATTGAATTGAGCCCTGCTCTAAATGGTGGCGACTACAACTCTGTGATAAATGAGCTGTACCAATGTGCACAAAACGAATGGCCATCGGCGATCAAGCATCCTATCCCGACTCGATCTGTCTGGCGCCAGACAAACCGATGTGCAGATGAAATCATTTATTCAGTTATCATGGATCGTGCAATCTTTCTTGGAGAGATCGTCATTCACCACCGCCCGGCGTTCACTTGGGTGGTGGATCTTGATCCTGACAATTTTTACGATCAAATGGCCAGTGCACGCCGTATCGTTCTTCAGGCATCATCGCTATTACACCCTGGAAAAAACGTCATTGTCGATTGGGAGGAACTCTCGGTCGCTATGCTGATTTATTCCCAATCTGCCTCGAATAGAGCTATCAATTTGTGGCAGAGGGCCTGCAGTGAGGCGATCAGTGGTGTAACTCAAGGTCAAAAAATAGATCAGTAACGTAGACAACGAATTTTTTGCGTTGGTTGACTTCCAATCAACGAACGGTGTTCTGTCCTGGTACCCATCGGCCTACTTATAGACACGCATTGAGATGATGGTCGGCACGCTTACGATATTCTTGCGCGTTCCTTCGAAGCATTTCTGATAGTGGGTTTCGCTCACGTAGGCGTTATGGCCTTGGTCCTGTCGCTGGACTTGATAAAAAAGCAGGTCTGGAACAAACCAGACATGATACCCACGGTATCTTGGCACCCAATAGTCAGTTCATTACTGAGACAAGCTCCGTAACAGCGCGCCTAATTTCTTGCGCACATCCAGCAGCCGATCTATCTCTACATTTCGATCCTCAACGGTTGTAGCTGCAGATCGGTATCGCTGGTGAAGGCGTCCCACTGCTTTTTCGAGTGTGTCGATGCGTGTGTCAGCAGAGTAGGCTTTGTCATCAAGCAATGTGAGCGTTGTGGATACGGGTACCTGACCGGATGACGTTTGATGCAACGCCTGATTAGCAAGTTTTACTGATAGTCGGCCAACCGCCTTGTTCAAGGTAACGACTTGGATTTCCAGATCGCTTAACCGACTATTCATGGCACTGTCCAGTGCGGCCAGTTTGGAGTCCAGCTCAGTTGACATTGTCTGTAGTTGCTCGGAGAGTTTCGCAATGTCAGTTTTGTTAGTAGCCGCTAGGATATCGGTTGCATCATCTTGCATGAGCACGGGTGCCCAGGCCAGAGCGCCGGCAATCAGCAATCCAATACACGTCACTCCGATGGGTAACACATGAGGGCGCAGCGATAAGGGCATGGTTCCGACTCTTGCATCCGTAATTCAACGGGTCCCAATAATCTACACGGCAATAGCATGATTTTCCACAGCAAATGAGCTGTCAGCGCTATGCATGACAAATCACACTGACGGGTACGCGGATTGGTGTCTCAGATCGTATGATTGCAATCGGTATAGGCGGGGTTTACACGGAAATCTCTCCAAGCGAGAATGCATAGCCCTCAATTCTATACAAGGTTCAATTCTGTTCAGTCAAATAAAGGCAATAAATTAGAGCCAGGCATCTGTCATATCGCCATCAGTCGCAGTCTTGCGATTTGACTGATAACCGTTGATCGGTTTTGCCTGAATTAGCCGACGATAATGACATTGATTATGGGAGAGACTTAACGCGAATGTGGTTGCTCAGAGATTCAGTATTTATTGGTGTACTGGAAGCATCACCGTTGATTCTGGCTGCCATGGGTTTCACACTCATCTACTACCTGAACGGCTTCATCAATTTTGCTTATGGAGAGAGCATTACCTACGGTGCCTACTTCGCCGCGCTGTTTAATGTCTCTTTCGGCATTGGTTTTTATTGGTCCATCGTGCCAGCTGCGCTACTGGCCGGAGGGCTCAGTGTTGCCACTTACCTGTTCTTGTTTCGACCCGCATTTAAACGCGGGGTGAAACCTACAGAAATGATTATACTTTCTATCGGGCTGTCATTCATGCTGCGTTACGGCTTGATTCTGATAGTAGGTGCTGAAAACATTTATCTTTCTGAGCCTCCGGTCGCGTATTTTAATTTCTTGGGAGTCGGCGCTACCAACCTACAACTCATCGCCCTAGTGCTGGTGCTGGTGTTTGCATTTAACCTATATTGGATTATCTACCGAACTGGGTTTGGTGAGGTAATCCGAGCACTTGCCAACAACGAACAGCTGGCGATGGTTAGTGGCATTAATCCACATAAGGTGTCGGTGAGCGTGTGGTTTATAGCAGGTGTGGCAGGTGGATTATCGGGCGTGTTTTCCGGAATATTCGCACTGGCCAATCCGTTGATGGGTTGGAACGTTATTCTCATCACCATCATGGTCTGTATCGTAGCGGGGGTTGGCAGCGTAAGAGGTGCATTGGTGGCAAGCGTTGTTGCAGGCATACTGACGGCGGCCATTACACTGGTGTCCAAACCATTGTATGCCGAGGTTATTCTGCTATCAGCGTTTGTATTCGTACTCTGGTACCGTGGCAGACGGTTAACCTAATGGCGTATCTTATATTCTCCATTTCTTTGTTACTGATCTATATGGGTCTCGCCCAGTTGCTGCACGTTCAGTTCGGCATGCTGGGTATTCCGAATTTCGGTGTCGTTGGTTTCTGGGGATTCGGCATGTACGGTGTTGCCGTATTTAACGTTCAGTTCGGTTGGCCGTTTCTATTTGCATTGGTAATCACCTGCTTGCTGGTGGCTATACTGGCATACGGATTGGGGATGCTAATACTGCGACTCGAAGGACAGGCCATTTTATGTGCGACCCTGGCGTTCAGCGCTATTGTTACATTACTGGTTATTACTGAAAAATGGCTGACATTCGGCGTTGTCGGACTCGGCACCATTCAATACCCCGTAAGGATCGGGGCTGCCACTGAAATAATTTACTTTATGTTACTGCTGCTGATTATTGGCAGCTTCCAGTTAGCCATCAACAAACTGCACCAGTCCCGTCTTGGCCGTCTGACCATTGCCATTCGTGATAACGAAGAACTGGCTGCAAGCCTAGGTAAGGATACGTTCAAAACCAAGTTGATACTATTCACGCTGACCAGCTGCTTGATGGGCATGCTAGGTGGACTGTCAGCACCATTGAATCAGTTTTTAACGCCAAACATGCTGGTGCCCGGTGTCACGTTCGCGGTCTGGATAGCATTGGTGCTTGGTGGAAAGGAGAACACGTTTGGTGCGATGCTCGGGGTGTTTATCACTTTTGGCTTGTTTGACATTCTTGTTGAAACCTACCTGCCGGTATCGCCCGAGTACGCCGTCATGGTGCCCAATTTCAAACTTTTTTTATACGGAGCAGTGTTGGTAGCTGTACTTGTCTACCGGCCCGCCGGTATTCTGAACAATCGTCAGGCACACACTCGCTGGCCGAATGCTGATTTATCATGAAGATTCGCGTTCGAAATCTAAACAAGTCCTATCACCTGCATCCGGTTCTGGCGCTCCAGGAAGCTGAGTTTGGTGCCTATGAACTGGAAGGTCTGATAGGGCCTAATGGCGCGGGAAAAAGTACGCTGATGGGTTTGCTGACTCAACGTATCCCGCCCACATCAGGCAACATCTGGTTTGATATCGATGGTCATGAGCATAACTTGAGAACCATGCGCGTCCACGAGGTTGCCCGACTTGGACTGGTTAAGACTAATCAGCGTATTCAAGGGTTCGAGAGTCTGAGCATTCGAGACTCACTAAGACTGGCGGCAACCGCGCATAGCCAAGAAACATTACGTGGTGTATTGGATAAAAACCAGATAGATGATGATATCGAATCTGAGATCGATCATTACCTGTCGCTATTTAGCTTTTCCAACCCAAACGGTTACGCTTTGTCCGGGGGTGAGAAAAAGCTACTGGATATTCTACGCTGCCTTGTTCTGAAACCGCGAATGCTTTTAATGGACGAACCGACCGCTGGACTACCCGATGATATAACGCAGCAAGTCATGCGACTGGTTGTAGAGAAAGCAAGAGCTCAGCAAATGCGCGTGCTTATTGTTGAGCATGATTTAGAACTGATCTGGTCATTTTGTGACTATGTACATTTTCTGTCGGATGGTGAAATGCTGTTTCAAGGCACACCCGAGAACGTTAAGAAGAATCGCGTAGTTGCTGAAAAATATATGGGTGTCTGACGATGCTGAATGTCACCAGACTATCCAGTGGCTACGGTGAGGTGAATGTTCTCAACGACATTACTTTCTCAGTGGGCAACGAAATATTTGCGGTACTCGGTGCCAATGGCGCTGGCAAGAGCACACTGCTAAAGACTCTGGCTAAGTTAATACCTGTTACCCAGGGTCATATCGAATGGCAAGGTCGAGATATCACCAGAGCACCCGCCTATTCACTGCCTGCTCAGGGTGTCGCGTATGTTCCACAGGAACACAATGTTTTTTCTGATCTGTCAGTCGCAGAGAATCTTTCCGTTGGTGCTTTGACGGGCAGCCGAACACGTGATGAGAAGCTTGATGAAATTTACGAGCTCTTTCCACGACTGGCAGATCGTAAAGACCAGTTTGCAGGTAGTCTGAGCGGGGGAGAAGGTCAAATGCTGGCTGTCAGTCGGGCACTGATGCAGGACCCGAGCATCATTTTGCTCGATGAACCTTCAGCCGGTTTGTCACCATTGTTCGTTGATACTCTGTTCGAGAAAATATCCGAAATCAGACAACAAAAATCAGTCACGATTGTTCTGGCCGAGCAGAACGCAACAAAAACTATGGAGATAGCCGATCGCCTGCTTGTACTCAGTTTAGGAGAGGTTCATCTCTTGAAACCGGTAAAAGAACTAGACATGAAGCAACTAATGGAGGCCTACCATATTTAAAACACGTTTTTTAAATCCCTGTATCTGTTTTCAAAGTATCTGACTAGCAAGTGGATTTTTTCGTCAGGGCCTGGGAGTTCAAATCGACATTGCATCGTCGTCTCTACTAGGGCTCCCGGTCAGTACACATTATATGAAATCACGGGTACGCAATATTGCGTATGAGCGTTCGACTCACTACCTTTTATTTCGGAGGAGTACATGCAAAACTTAACACTCAAGAGCGCTGTTATAGCGTCAACCGCGTTACTGATACTCAATGCTGGTAGCGCGTCAGCAGAAGATATTAAAGTTGGTCACCTCACGTATCACACCGGCGAATATGGTGGGTTTGGTACGTTCTTCGACGGTGTTACCGATTTTGCACTGGATGTGATCAACGAAGACCCACCGCTTGGCCGCAAACTAACTCCTATCCATCAGGACATTGGCACAATCGGTGAGGCTAGGGCAGCGCGAAAGCTTGTCGATAGTGAAAATGTGGACGTACTGTTAAATGTAGCTCACAACTATATGTCGTATCGAGACTACGTTCTGGAACGCATTGCAGACAATAAAATGCCCTTAATGCCTTCAGTTCATGGAGGTGCTATCGAGGCTGAATTCGGTGGTACCAGTACCGAGCCTCTGTTCCGCGGTTCACCCATGGATTCTGCGCAAGGTGCCGCTGCTCTGCTGCACGCCAAGAACGCAGGTAAGTCCAAGATCGTACTGGTTGCAACTGAAGCTGCCGGATCACAATTACAGAAGAATGCTGCCGCTAAAAGTGCTGAAAAGCTGGGTGTGGAAATTCTGGACTCACTGGATATTCAACCCAATCAGCCGAACTATCGCAGCGTGGTTGCGCGCATTGCCAAACTGGAGCCAGAAGCGGTCATTGTATTCTCGGCACCTTCTGATGGCGGTGCGTTTGTTAAGAATGCAGCTGAGGCGGGTAATTCCTGGTTCATCATCGGTACTAGTGAGTGGCAGGAGCCTGGATTTATATCTACTGCCACTATAGGCGCTGTCAACAAGCACGAAGAGGTTGTACTAGCGGCGTTCTCCAATTCGGAAAGCCCTGCCTGGGATTACTACAAGACCAAAGCTGAAGGCTCTAAACAAGCAGAGGCGATTGGTGATGTGGCTAATTCTTATGCCATTCAATACTACGACCTACTCGTAGCCACAGCCCTTGCGATAGAGAAGACGGGTTCGGTCAGTTCAAGCGGTTGGTCTCAAGCCATGTTTGATATAACCAGTGGGGATGGTGAAGTTGTTCATACCTACGCTGACGGCTTAGCTGCCCTGCGCGATGGCAAGGATATAAACTACGACGGTGTTACCGGTACTATGGAGTACACAGAATCAGGAGTTGTTGCTGGAATTTTCGGTATATTCAAGTGGACGTCCGCCGAAGATTTGGAACGAGTTGCGCTGGCAGATGGCAAGGAAGTTCTCGAGCTGGATCAGGAATAGATCGTAATTGGAAGCTGTCCGGTATTGTGCTCACAGTAGCGGACAGCTTCAAGAAGAGACGATAACTAATTGCAATCCACAAACGCGTAACCGATTGAGTCAAGTCAGAGCAACGATACGGCGGATGTGAGAATACGTTTTACTGATCAACGCAAAAAAATAGTAGTCATTAAATCAGGTAAACCGCCGAAGTCTCCATTGCCGAAGCTAGCGTTCGAGCAGACGTATCCTCAAAAGCTGACCGATCCACTGGTAGAGGGTGGCTAGGTGGTGCCCGTGTGTTCTACCACTGAAGAGCCCAGCGATGGCAGCACCAGTTTGCTGGATCTTTCATTGCGGTCTAACCCTGTAGCGCCAGAGCAAGTATTCGCCAAGAGAGCTGGATATCATGGTGTGCAGGAATTCAGACAGCGATAAATATGAGCGGCTCTGGCTAATGGTGGCTTATAGCTGTGGAGCTATCAGGGCATTGCTGCCAAACTCCAGTCAGCACGTCAATAAACTGGCGAAGCAGTAATTGGTAGTGGTATCCACGATGACAAACCCCTGCTGTCGGTATTTTCGGTGTGGCGGCTTGATGGTAATAGACGATTTATACTTCTTACATTTGGCTGAATTAGCTTCCTTATATCCTGGAGTGCCTAGTTGATAGAGGGCACTGGTTGTATAGCTCGCTTCGTGGGCCGCACTGTTGCGGAAGAGTGCAGAATCAGAGGGCCGTTTAACAAGTACTCTAAGTCTGTTCAAGGTGTTGGCTCATTGACGGCTGTGCCCGCTCAATTGCATTGTTAGCTTTAGGCACGTTACGTCCCCTGTCACAAGCGTCAAACGTCTCTAGATGGTTTCAATCAAGCGTGTTGATCTGCACTTGGTTAGTTTAGCGTATACAGTGATCCCAGGTCATAAATGCGGTCGACGACGTGTTATAACCACGTTACCTACTTGCATAGCCATCGCGGAACTAAAATTCAATGCGATAGCCTTAAATCTGTCTAACAACCCATTGATTCTGCTAGCTTAGTCACTTGTATGGCCACAATAGAAATTTGGTCTATTCTCAGTAATTCGATAACGATTTTGCTCAAGCCTAATTTGCCGCTCAGTGCACCCACCCATGCAGACAGTAGATGAGGTTAATGGCGTCAGCGTCACGACGGCACTGGCTCGTGAGCTTGACAGTATATCGTCGAATGAACCAGACCAGAACGGCAGTGCTGAGGTCGGGCTGGAGCGGCTGCAGTACGAAGCGTTGCTAACCAAGTCATTGCAGCTAGCCGGTGGGGATTACGCGTTTATATTGAGCCCTGCAGGTTCAGGCGCCTATTCGGAGCAGTTTGTTAAGCTTAATGCTGCCGTAGAACTCATGCAGTCAGGCAAAGTGCAGCCCTGCTATGACACATTAAACAACCGGCGGCCAGATCCTATGATCTTGTCAGTTATGCGTTTGCAGCGAGGCGTGAAAGGTAGACCCACTGATATAGGGTTGCCGAAATGTTTGCCCGGCTCACACCCGCCCATCAAGTACTTCTACATGGTACCCATTCAAACTGGGGTGGGCCGAACATCTGTGATGTTTGTGGCTAACCCGGAAGCTACCTTAGTGGCTCAATCCGATGATACTTTGATGAAGCATCTACTTGAGATGGCTGAGGTATTCTCGGAAAGACAAGATGAATTACTGGAAGATTCATTAATTGAGCACGCCGAAGCCAATGAAGATGACAGTGCAAGGCACTACGTTCAGTTGATGAGTGCATCGATAAATGCGGTTGTTATAGTTGATACAGAAGGAAACATCACTGCATTTAATCCTGCTGCGGAAAAGCTTTTCGGTCGTGCTAGTGCAGCTGCGTTAGGTGCCTGTTTTGACCGTTTCATACCGCAAGAATTTTTAATGCCGATATTAAAGCGTGCGAAGACCTTCGATATCGACTCTTCGGCGAAAGAGACGGTGCCGGTTAGAGAACAGTCCATTAGTGGCACAACCGAAAGCGGTCATACATTACAGTTAAATGTATCTGCATACTTTACGCGACTGAAGTCTGAGGTTTATACCACCTTTGTTTTTAGTCTTGAAGCTGAAAATATAAATTTTACTGATAGAAGTACTTTCCACCAGCAGTTCAAGGCACTAACGAATGTGGCACCAGTTGGTATTGTGCAATTGAGTGTGGATTGGACGTGCGAATATGCCAATGAAATGTGGTGTCAGCTAAGTGGGCTGAGTATGGATGAAACGATGCACGAAGGTTGGGTCGATGCCATTCATGCGGAAGATGTGGTTGATACGTTGGTGGAGCTGCGTGAAGCGCTAAGTCGAAATCAAATATTTTCCAAGAACTTAAGACTGCAACGTCCCACTGGAAAAGTTAGCTGGATAACGCTATCTGCTACAGCAACAATCAATGACATGGGGCGGTTTACAGGTTGCCTACTAGCGCTGCTGGACGTTACTGAAGCCCATTTAGCTAGTGAGAGACTTCGCTATTCTGCATCGCACGATGTGTTAACGGGTCTTGCAAATCGATCTGCGTTTTTGGACAAGTTGCAAGGGTTACTCAATGAACGTAAATCGCGTTTGAACACAGCCTTGCTCTTTCTTGATCTGGATGGATTCAAAGCGATCAATGACAACCTGGGTCACGATTGTGGCGATGAGTTGTTGCGAAAGGTAGCCGAACGCTTAACTCATGTCGTCACCTCTGACGATATGTGCGCCAGACTTGGAGGGGATGAATTTACGATAATATTCACAGGGGGTAATAGCCTAAGCGAAATCTGTGATAAGGCTGAAAGGATCGTGCGTGATTTTAATGAAACGTTCCAGGTGTATGGAAACGATCTTCACCTATCAACCAGTATCGGTATTGTCATGGGTGAGGAGGATACCGTCAGTAGTGATGAATTCTTGAAAAAGGCAGATACCGCCTTGTACAAGGCGAAATCCTCTGGCCGTTCACGATGGGTTGTGTACACACGTGAATTTCAACATGAAGATATTAAACGATCAGAGTTAGAGGCGCGGGTGCGTAGAGCCACTGAAAGGCAAGAATTCACGCTGGTTTATCAGCCACAGTTTCGCATCGATGACCAGAAAATCATCAGTTTTGAAGCCTTGTTGCGTTGGGCTCCGTCCGATATTTCAGCACCTGAAACACAGCTTTTGGTTAGTGTGCTGGAAGAAAACGGTCTGATCAACGATGTGGGGCAATGGGTGTTGGAATCCGCTTGCAGACAGTTTCGGCTTTGGAGTGATCTTGGGTTGGCCGATGAGGACTGTACCATCTCGGTCAATGTATCACCGGCACAGTTAAGCCTGGCGAACTTTGTCCCGAGGCTCGTCCGTATTCTGGAACGATGCCGGTTGCGGGCCGAGCAGCTGAATCTTGAAATAACCGAATCGGCACTGATTGAAAAGAACAGTAGTTGCATTCGTGTTATCCATGAAATAAAGGAAATGGGAGTCAAATTGTCGCTGGATGATTTTGGTACCGGCTATGCGTCATTGAGTTATTTGACGCGACTGCCTATCGATCATTTAAAGATCGATAAATCGTTTGTCATGGCAATGAATGATGAAGAATCAAGTCGAACCATTGTTATGTCCGTATTGGCGATGGCCAGTACTCTGAATATCGATGTAGTTGCCGAGGGTATCGAGAATACGAGTACAATGGAGCAACTGAGAAATGCGAACTGCAAATATGGTCAGGGCTATCTATTTTCCAAACCTTTGGCAGCTGCAGAGTTAGAATCTTTCCTCCTTCTTCGAAATTACAGAGTAGAGGACGTAGTTGCTCTGGCGTGAAGTCAAATAAATGGCTTGCTTTCGTATGACAGTTCCTAACTAAGATTGCTAGAAATTGAAAATGATTTGCTCTGATGCCAAACGATAAAGATCTGAATACACTGGGTTCAGAAGATGCCACAAGCATTCTTGATGAATCAATCGCTGCACCGAAAAAAGCCTCTGACACGTCTGGGGATACAGCCCTTTCACAAAGCGAGGCTGTTACCTCAAGCTTGATAGAGAAGGATGCGCAACTGGCGGAAAACAGGCCAAGTGATGACTCTATTGAAAGTAGAATAAGTCGCACGGGAGAAACAACACTTATAACGCCTCATTCTCACCCTATTCTTTACGTGGGCATAGGCGCATCGGCAGGCGGACTTGAAGCACTTCGTGATTTTTTTGATCACATGGTCGCTGATAGTGATGCTGGTTTTATCGTTGTCCAGCATCTGTCACCTGACTTTGAAAGTCTCATGGACGAATTGCTTTCTCGCAATACCAGTATGTCTGTTGAGAATGTGGTGCATGGTGTAGAGGTGCTTGCGAACACGATTTACCTGATACCACCTAAGAAAAATATTACATTGGTTGATGGTTGTTTGTATTTGAGCGAGCAGATTAGGCAAGGAGGTGTAAATCTCCCTATCGATCATTTTTTCAGTTCCCTGGCCAAGGATGCAAAGCATAAGGCAGTTGGCATTGTACTGTCGGGAACGGGAAGTGATGGTAGTCGAGGGATAAAATCCATCAAGGAAGGTGGGGGCTTGATACTTGTGCAGGATCGGGAATCGGCAAAATTCGATGGAATGCCTTATAACGCGGCACAAACTGGCACAGCTGATTTTGTTTTACCTCCGGAAGAGCTCGCAAATTGCCTCTCTACTTTCGTTAAAAACTCCATGGTCAGGGGTGTTCGTTCTGTCTTGCGAGCTGCGGACAGCAATGAAGAAAGTGTGTTGTCATTGATTTTTGGTTTGCTAAAGACAAGCTGCGGCATTGATTTCGGGCAATACAAGGCAACCACTGTGGCACGTCGTATCGAGCGACGTATGGGTATAAATCAGATCCATAGCCAGTTGGACTACCTAAAGCTCCTGCAAACATCAAAAACAGAGCTTGAATCGCTAGGACGAGAATTACTGATTAATGTCACCAGCTTCTTTCGCGATGAAGCTGTTTGGGAGTACATGGCAAAGAAAATAATTGAGCCCATGGTAAACGCTGCAGAGAGCGACTCGGAGCTACGAATCTGGGTTGCTGGCTGCTCTACGGGTGAAGAGGCGTATACACTGGCGATAGTGCTCGATGAGGCTATTCAGAAAGCGGAAAAAAACATCCGCGTCAAGATATTTGCAACTGATGCTGATGCTGATGCTATAGCAGCAGCGTCCACTGCACGTTATCGTGAAGAGATAGCATATGATTTGACCAGCGACCGCTTGGCGCGATATTTCCTCAAGATCGGTTCTGAATATGAAATACGATCCGATATTCGAAAAGTTGTTGTCTTTGCTAGGCACAATATGATCACAGACCCTCCGTTTTCAAATATTGATCTGATCACCTGCCGCAACGTGTTGATATATTTTCAACAAGCGGTGCAGAAAATGGTTATGTCAGCTTTCCATTTTTCTTTAAAAGATAATGCCAACGCGTTATTTGGCTCTTCCGAAACCGTTGGAGATTTGAAAACACACTACGAAACCGTGCACGAGCGATTTCGTATATATAAAAAAATAAACAATACACGTTTGCCATTAGCTAATGGCAATTCCACTGATAAGCCGAAATTGGGAATGCGGCCTGTTTCCAATTTGCTCAGAACCTACCGTGCTCATACAACCAATGTAAATAGGTTCGAGCACGTTAAAGATCATCTAATAAATGATTTTGTACCCTCTTGTTTAATACTCAATTCTGACCATCAGGCGATGCACATTTACGGTGATGCTAATCGCTATCTCATTCGATTTCCAGTTGGTCGAGTGTCGACCAATATTCACGAAATTATATTGACCGAATTATCTGTCGCACTTGATACAGCTTTGTCACGGGCAAAAGCAGAAGCGAAGCCGGTTTTCTATACCAATATTCAAACGACCATTAATGACGAAATTGCGCTTATCGATATGCAGGTTGATTACTTTCCAGAGAAGAATGGTGAAGAGCCTTACTTTTCGGTAGTGCTTTCCGATTCTGACACCAAGGTGGTTGCCAGACGTCATGAGAATAATTTTGACTACTCTGAAGAGACGCAGCAGCGCATAAGAGATCTTGAAAACGAGTTGTTACACAAACAGGAGCACTTGCAGGTAGCCAACGAAGAATTGGAAACCACAAACGAAGAGCTTCAAGCAGCAAATGAGGAGCTGATGTCATCCAATGAAGAGCTTCAGAGTACGAACGAAGAGCTTCAGTCTGTAAACGAAGAGCTTTACACGGTTAACTGTGAGCATCAGGAAAAAATTGAAGAGCTGATGACCGTGAACGACGATATGAACAATATTCTTGTTGCCACATCGGTAGGGATAATATTTCTTGATGATGCTCTTTTAATCAGAAAATATACATCCGTGGCTGCCAAGCACTTTAATTTGTTGCTTAGCGATGTCGGGCGCCCTTTGCACCATATATCCAATGAGTTGGAATATGGTCGTCTCTTTGAAGATATTGAAACGGTAAGCCGTACGTATCAGAGCGTCTATCGAGAAATATTTACCGTGAAAGGGGCACCGGTGCAGGTTAAATTGCTGCCGTATGCGTCCTCGTCTATGAAGGAAGAGAGTACTGAAACTACTGCAGTAACAATCACCATCACAGATTTGTCTCCACGGCTTGATGCCTATGAAGACCATCGCATGAAAGCAACGTTGGCCAATAAACAGTATTCTGGATTGATAGATTTGCAAGGCAAACCGAAAGTGAAAGTGCTTGTGGTGGATGATAGCGATAGCGATCGTCGTGTTATCACGCGGCATCTAGAGAGCATAAGTTCTCTAACTGTTGAGTCGTTTGAGGCGCGTAATGTAGAATCTGCCATGTCATCTCTTGTAGTGGATGACATAGATGTATGTTTGGTTGATTTTCGACTAGGCGTTGAAACGGCAGATGATCTTGGTAATAGGATAAATGATTACAACGACAAGTTGCCCATGATATTAATGTCGGGTTATAGCCGTCGGGAATTATCAGACGAGATACCGGATAAATTGTTGACTTATTTTTTAAATAAGGCGGATTTGTCTCCCTTGTTGCTAGAACTCAGTATCAGACATGCCATTAACTCTAGTAGTGCATTGACAGCTCTTCAATTCAGCCGGCCAGAACCCATACGGGAGTCTTAGGGCGGCAGTGCGCTAACGTTTTCGCTAGATCCAATGGAGTGACAGTATCTGCTCAAAGTCTCTTGATGTTGTTGATGGTGAAATCAGTCAAGCGGCTCTATGTTCCGATGCTGCGGTAGCGTTATTGACGTCAGAGTAGACCTGGTTGCTCCTTCTCGTATTGTTCTCAAGTGATAAGAGGCAGTGGGTGGGAATGTCAAGCCAGCCTATATCGGATAATGAACTGTGTTGCAGGTGAGGCCAAACGGGCTCCTGAAATGCAATGATTAGTTTTTCTTCATTGTAGAGTTCGATACGAGAGTAGTAGTCATCTTTTCGCTGTACAAACAACCTTGAGTTGTCACCTTTACATTTGTTCAAAATGAGGCGATATTTTTGGCACTCTGATTGCCAGGAGTTGCATTTTGAATAGCGGCTCTGGGCAGAATCCAAGTTCAACACACTCGCCAGTAGCGTCAATAAACCGTCAACAGTAATTTTCCGGCTTTGCTCATCAGTGGTGCTAGCGAAGTGATGAGTTTGATTTTCAGTCAGTATCCAGGGGCCTTTGCTCGTTGCAGTGCTTTGAACAGGGGTAAGCCAGGCAAATCTGTTGTTGGGAATGTGAGCGTGGTGTTGCATCGATCCGAACATTTTCCGAATAAGGTGATATACGGGTATAGCAATTTACGTACACAAACCATTTTTTTGCAAATTTTGGTGACAGGGTGTGGCTTAGATTGACGGTAAATTCGCGATTAGTGGAAGGCATTTGATGGTAGTTAACGATTTCACCGGGTGATGTTGAATCCGCGTATTGCTCAAAAAGGGGGTTGTATTCATGGAGAGCCGGTCTTTCCAGGAATGCGAAAGTGTTATTTAGTCAATGTCTGGGCAGTGGAGGTATATGGTGCTGCTCAGTTCCATAGCATTGGCTCTGTTGATCAATTTTTCCGATATTTTTTTAATACATTTTGTTTAACCGCCTATTGTCAGCAGTGTCAGTCAAATGGGATCAATCTCAGCTAGTATGGACAATGTGAGTGAAGCAAGAGCCCAGGATGTATTTATGCCAGATAAATTAAGGCAAGAAATCATCGATTTGCAGGAAGATTTGAAAGCGAGTGAGGCCCGTTTCTATAATGTGGTGAATATAAGCCCTACTGGCGTTGTTGTTATTAATCGTTTGAGGACAATTTGCTTTATTAACGATTCGGCTCAGAAAATATTTGGCCGGAGAAAAGAAACCCTGTTGGGTCAAAAATTCGAGCCCCTTTTTGTGCCTGGAGAAACAACAGAAATAGAAATACCAGGCGCTGAAGCAGAGTCACTGATTGCAGAGATGCGGGTAGTTGAAATTGTGTGGGAGAAACAGTTGGCCTATTTGGTCTCCCTGCAAGATATGTCGGAATCAACTCGGCTGAATAATGAACTTAATCGAGCTAATAGAGATTTAGTACAGTTTAGCTATGCGGTCTCACACGATATCAAGGCTCCGCTGCGAGGTGTAAAGACATTGGCCGGGTGGTTGAAGGAAGACTATGCTGCTGTACTGAGTGCTAGAGCGATCGCAGATTTAACACTGATGGACGGCAATGTAGATCGAATACTGCGCCTTAGCGAAGGCTTGCTTCAGTTTGCGCAGATTGGAGTGTCTGATAGAGCACTGGAACCTGTTGAGCTGAACGACGTGTTTACTGAAGCACTTGATAATATTAATTCAGATATTCTAGGCAGTGGTGCCGAGATATCAATTGACCAATTACCGAGTGTTCAAGCGAATTATGTGCAGTTGGTATTATTGTTTCAAAGCCTACTGAGTAATAGCATAAAATATCAAAATGACCTTGCTCCAATAATCAGTGTTCGTGCAAAAAAACGTCAGCGCTACTGGGAGATATCAATAACAGATAATGGAATTGGTATTGATGAACAGCATTGGGATAAAATATTCGTTGCCTTTGAACGTTTGCACACAAATGCCGAATACGATGGTTCAGGAATAGGATTAGCGACGTGTAAAAAAATTGTTGACCAGCTTAATGGGCATATTTGGGTTGATTCAGAGCCCGGTGTAGGAAGTACATTTTATGTTTTACTTCCAGAAACAGCAATGCACTAATGAATTGGCAAAAATTAGTGTCTGTGCAGGCGTTAAAGGCGTTGTTTGGTCGAGCTTATGCCGTTTCCTCAATAGTTGCAATAATTGGGACAACCATTATCATCACGGCTTTTTTGTATATTCTTAGCCGTGAAAATGCAGCTATAGCGAAAACACAAATTGCTGACAGTCGAGCAGCTATACAAATTGTTCGGAATGCAATTGACGATAATGTTGAGGCGCTCGAATCGTTAAATGCGTTTATTGATGCATCAGCCTCAGTAACTAAGATGGAATTTTCATTGTTTGCTACACCTTTGTTAGCGAAGCACGGCAGTCTGCATGCAATAGCCTGGTTGCCTAAGGTGCCGCATAGCCAGCGTCTTGAATTTGATGAGAAGGCACGGTTAGATGGCCTTCACAACACAGTGTTTCGTGAGGAGGCTGGCAGCAGTAAAGTTATCCACGCACAAACGCAAAAGCAATATATCCCTGTTTACTCTTTTATCTCATTACTTTCTGATACCAATACGCTGGGTTTTGATATTACATCAGATCCTAAGCGATATTCTACGGCGTTGGCACCTTCGATTAGTGGCACTGTGATAGCTAGCCCACCGACTACGCCAATGAGTGAGGATAGTGCTGATGTAGCGGTAACAGGGTTTAGCCCGGTGCACAGTAGAAGTCGAGTGGGGGTGGGCCGAAGCATCGGTTCTGTACTTGGCATTTTGCAAATGGCTTTACACACGGATGCACTGGTAACACGAGTGGTGGA
>CALKXZ010000187.1 GCA_938003775.1 uncultured Granulosicoccus sp.
AGCCGGGTGGCCGCCCGTCACAGGAATTAGGGATAAATGCCGTGGTGACGCCGGGTCTCGGCGCCACCCCCGGGTGCAGTTTTTTCTGCAGCCAGTTTGGTGTTTAACCACAAGGTGGCTAGCTCCCAAAGCACGTAGCCGATAGCGAAAACACCCACGGCTTCGAACAACTTAGCTACCGTATACGCACCCCAGTTGTTGGAATCCATTGAGCTGAAGTCAATATCCCAAATACTTGCTATAAAAAATACCACTAGCAGCATGTAGATCATCCTGCCGATACGCACATAACAGCGCTTTGTCGATTGGTAAGCAGTCATGGCGATTTGGCCCTCGCCAACGATAGCGGGCGACAGGTGTTTGACCAACCCTCGGATGACTGTGTCAAGAAAGGGTGCCAGTAACAAGATGAACATCATAGAGTATTGGACACCTTGACCGAGTAGATTAAATAGCTCTTGTTGCGCAAGTACGGCAACCAAAATCCAAGTACCCAATATCACAACAACAGCATAGTAGGGGTACCACCTAGCCACCCTTTTTTCAATAGGCGTCGCGTCGCCATCCTTACCGTTGAGAATGTCCTCGAGGGTAGATCTAGCGTGCCAGGCGATATAAGCGAAGTACAAGTGAATCATCAGGTTGAACCAATAGCCGATTCGCAGTTCAATGCCAATGCCCACTGATTTATTCAGGTCCAGTAGCGTCAGCATTACACCAATCAGTAGTGCAACACCTACCAGATGGCGATGTAAAAAGCGTGCTGAGCTATCGTTCGTATGCATCAATCTAAGATCGGCGCGCTCTGGTGCCAGTAAAAACCTCAGACACACCGAGAATAAGCGAGGTATAAGTACAATATTCCACAGAAATTGATGAGCGACGTATTGGCCATTAGGTTCTATAAACGATCGAATAGTAATTTGCGTGACTATAATAAAAGCGAGCAGGCCAGATAGATCCAGTAGAAAACGCAGCCCCAACAATTTCAGTGTCTGCCCTAGTGTACTGTTGCTGGCCAGCGGCTCTTTTACCAATAACCGCCATTTTGAGGACACGCGTCTTGCCAGTGTCTCTACCAAAAATCCCACCGCTAGTACGGCAAGAAAACCGCCAACTAATTTTAAAAAGCCGTTGTCACCAAGGCTTTCGGTAAATAAATAAAAGCTCTTTGACTGGCCAGTTATCATGGAGGGAATAAGCACCACTGAGGACGTAAAAGCTAATGGAATGTCGTGGGTAATCACTCCCAGAATATCCAACTTTTCTATACTTTTGTCAGCCGCCTTCTCTGTCGCGACAGCATCTAACTGCTGTAAAAGTAAGTCTCGAACTTCGCTATCGGATAGGCGCGATACCAGTTCTCTAACCGCTTCTGGATTGTCTATTAACGATACATCGGGTAATTCATGGCCAGGATCTTGAGTGCCGAGAATTTGCTGTGCAAACGAGTTGAAACTTACGCTGGATAGCGTGAGCGTGATAACAAAAAATACGATGTGGTGAAGCTTTTTCATTCAAATTCGCGCTTTAATGCTATGACTTTTCATGAACGGCACGGTTCTTTGCAGCACCCGGATTGCGTCATGGGAAATAATACAATACCTCGTCTGGCACTGAATAGCACGGTATCTATGCTCGTGTCCCAACGCCTAATAGTCAATTCATCGTGTTAATAGGCCAGTAAGAACCTTGGTTACAAGGACTCTGCGATAAGCTCTTGACGGCGCTAGTACATCGGACACTATGGGCTGAAGAGGCAGATTGTTGAGATTTCGTGAGGGTATCGATAAGCGATAGACTCGTTATTGGCCATTTCGGAGCAACGTCGGGTAGCCATGACTGGGTTAAAAGCAAGCTGCTTTGACCTTAGCGATGTATGAACCGGTGAATTGAGCTAGATGGATTTGGTCTGATTTGTGACACTCATAAATCCAGGTCCATTTGTGTTGTTGCTAGGCTATTTTTTCCAACGTCTTTACGTTTGCCTGGTTTATATCGTCGCTCTCGACTCGGCTGGCGCGAACCATGTTTCAATAGCACCGTCTCTGCCGCAGCTCGCCCGGCGTCGCTGCCACGGATCGCGTACAGCTGGTCCTTCATTGCTTTATTTCCAGGTGCGAGATCTATCGTGTTGGTGTATCCAGGTAAGCTGTTGTATCCGCCGTTGCGCTTGTCGTAAGCCAGTATATCAACTAGTGGCGCATCGGCTAATTCAGGTAGCCAACGGCGCACGAACACAGCGTTTGGATCCTGATCCTGTAACTGTTTGGCTGGGCTGTAGACGCGCATAGTGTTAATACCGACGACGCCTGCCTGCATTTGCACCTGTGGGTAGTGGATCCCGGGGTCATAGTCACGAAATAGTTGAGCGTAAGGATGCTGTAAATCACGCCAGTGAATACCAAGCCCGAAGCAGGCAACGGTTACCAGCATTGCACGCATTCGAAAATTAAGAAAACCTGTGGTCTGTAGACATCGAATAGATGCGTCAACCATTGGGTGGCCCGTTCGGCCTTCACACCAAGCTGCCAGATTAGTGCCGTCGTCGGTATACGCAATATCTCGAAACGCTGGGCTCAGGGCTTTATATTCCATCCATGGCGCGCTCTCCATTCGTTGTCCAAAATGATCGTGCCAATGTAACCGAGACTGAAACGCTCGGAGGCTTTTAGACCAGATTTTTGCTTGTGCAATCGTTGCTGGACCACTTGCTGGGTTCTTTATTATTGACTGCACAGCTTTTATGCGCGCTAGTGTTTGCTGATGCAGGGTGCGCATGCTTAGTGTGCCCCAGGCGATGTGTACAGACAGTCTGCTTCCATGTGTGAAGGCTGTATTGGGTGAGCTAATACCACCTGAGTAGCCTGATCCGCGTTCGTGGAGAAAATCGGTCAGTGTGGCCTTGGCTGCGGTTTCGCTGACTGGTTGTAGTGACCTGTCTGTTGAGCGCGCAACGCTACATGTACGGTTCAACTCACTCCAGTTGGGCCAGGTATCGCTGTCTGAGACAATACTTGTCCCCGGCAGATGCGCTGGTGCAAGGCGCGGAGCGGTGTCAAAAAGACGCGCCTTAACGATGGGCTGTCGCTTGTCGCGATCCTGCAAGCAACGAATGACACCGGTTTGCGGAGTCTCGGTGAAAACCAGACCAATTTTGCTGGCCCAGGCACGCACCGCGTTGTCACGACGATAGGTGATATCCGCGCCGGTTTCTTCATGAGCATATAGAGCATCGAAACCATGATCTTGGTGCATGGCGTCTAACACATTGACTGCTTCACCAACACGAAGCAGGAATTGTCCACCGCGTGCTCTGATAGCGTCTGCCAAGGCACAGGTTGCCCCTCGCCAAGCATCGTAGTGCTGCCAGGACGCATCCGGTGCAGCAAATAAAGATGGTTCTACGATAGCCAGTACCAGTAGCTCATTATGGGCGTCAAGTGCATCGCACAGCACGTCGTTGTCCGTAAGTCGGAGGTCACGTTTTACCCACCAGATCGCTCGACTCAACGGCCTGAGCTCTTGGGTGCGTGAAGGTGCTTACCAGCTCTGGACTCTGCAGTTGTTGAGCGTGCGCCGCGTCGACATCGCTGTGAACAGTAAACGATACTTTGCCACATTCCGCGCGAAGCCCATTTTTTTCGGTTCTCAAAATACAGACCGCAGACAGGACAGAGCTTAGTTTCGCGTGGGGAACTAGCCATCAGAAGCCAACGCTCTTGTCAAATGGGGTGCAACCAGGCAGGTTACGCTTCGGACGAATTTGTATCATTGTTTCAAGCTGGTTGCTACGTTAAATGGCTCCATAGCAGTTGTTCGATTATCAGACGACTCTGGATTCAATTCAACTGACAAGTTGATTCGGGTTCGTCTAATCCGAGCGTATCGACATAATGCTGTGGGTGTAGAAATTTTGGTAGCGGTGCCACTGCGATAACCGCATCTGCTGTTGCAAGTAAGATGGGTTGTCTGAGCTGTTGATTCCAGCGTCTGATTGACCCGCGCGATCCTTTATACAGATCTACCTGGGCATCTGGATGCTTGAGGATTGACGATACGTTGAGAGGTCCGTCTTTTATGGGCCTGTCGACTGTAGCTATCGTGTTCAGGCTGTTTGTCACTAACTTGATGGCGCTCCAGGTAGCGAATTCGGCATCACTCATGGCTTCAGAAGCCGGTAACTGGGCTGTGTGATCAAATGAGCGATACCGTTCATTTAACTGGGGCGCGCCATAGCGCTCAAGCGTGCGATGCCAGCTGCGAGGACTTAAACCGACGTCCCCCACTACTGGGCGCGCGCGACGTGTTCTGTATTGGAAATAACGCCCGAAATCACGTGCTGTATCGATTACAACGACTACGTCGTAGGACGCACCACCGGTTAAATATTCGGGCTTATTCTTATCTCGATCATCGGGATGATGAGAGAGTGTAAATTCTCGGATATCAGACACGTCAGCGCCAAATTTTGACAGGCTATCATTCAATGTATTCGCGCGAGTATGATCGATTTCGCTCGGCCCGTGTACGACCAGGACTTTGCGCCAGGTACTGTGGATTAGAAACTGGACCAACGCGTCAAAGTACATACGCTCTGATGGGATCGTATGGTAGAGCGTCTCCAGGCATAGGTTTTCTCTTAAATCGGGGTTGGTATGACGTACATTAATGGTCGTCAAATTTAGCTCGTTTAACACCAACGCTAGCTCGACAAACGTCTGCTCTGGTGTGTCCACAATAACCAGGCTGTTGGGATGGATGGCGCTTAGCTGCGATCGGTACTCGCGGGTTGAATCAAGGTCTAAAACTGTCAGTACGGGTTTGACGTCGAAGGTGTTATAGCTTGTCTGTGATTCAAACAACGCCAGTGTGGCTGCGCGGTGTACAGGTCTTTCGATTTGCGTCTGAATACCAGCAAAACTGTGGCCTCGAATGGGTCTCTCTAAGTCAGTAGTGGTTAGGATTGTTACGTGGAAATCAGCCCCTAGAGCTGCAAAGCTCATCCCAATTAAGCCGCAAAAGAGACGCACTTTTCTCATCGTTCAAACACTTCAATTGCGTGTGGAATCAAACCTGCCTGCCGGGTAATTCTTGGTCTTCTTGATTCGATATCAATAATGGTGAAATCGTCGGATAGTCCGTTTAACACAATGAGTGAATGGTTATCCGGCGATAGGCCAAGCCCCCAGGCTCGACGGCCCACAACAATGTACTTTTCTATCTCTAATGATTTGACATCCACAAAGGCTACGTGATTTGCTGATCCCAGTGCAACGAAAGCCAGGGTGCCTGTTTGGTCAAATAGAATATCAACGGGCGTCATTTGTTCACTGCGAAACCCTTTTGGTGCAAAGATAACGTCACCAACTTTTTGGAAAGTTGTAGTCGAAAAGATCTCAATGCGACTACCCATTTCAGATGAGACCCATAACTTGTCCTCGAGCAAGGCAACACGACGAGGTCTTAAATGCGTCACAATAACCGCCGTTTGCTTGTACGAGGAAGCGTCGAAAGCATGCACTAAGCCAGCGTTTTCTGATGCGACAAAAATTTGAGTTCCATCGGCAGTTACGGCAATGCCATCAGGCTCTAGTCCAGTGGGCAGTACTGCCAGCGTCTCGCCTGTCTGTAGATCTATGACCGTTGCCTGAGATTGCCCTTCGTTGGTGACAAATAGGCGATGGGTGGGACGGTGGATTGCCAGGGTCATTGCGCCATGTAAGTTATCGAAGGTGCGTTCGATTGTTCTGTTCTGAATATTGAATGCCAGGACTTGATGATCATCTGAGCAGGCGATGAGGAGTTGATTTTCTCCCAGTCCTTTTACCATTCCTCTGGGTCGGTTACAGATGGGCTGAACATGAACAATTTCCCCTTTATGATTGATCGAAACAAGATCACCTGATCTTTCATTGGTGATGAATGCTTCGAACCCGAAAACAGACTGAAATGCCGTCATGGTGACATAGACAATCGCCAATAATGCGTTATTCAGTGTTCTGTTAAGGCAGACCATAATATTCGATGGTAAAGGGCGTTGCTCCTCACGGCAATCGTGATGTGTTCATCTCGGCTGATTTTGAAGCATCACGAGAATGGGGTGTAGCTGTCGGCACACCGCCAATCCTAACATTTCGTGCCAATCAAGCAGCCAAGATTCTAATCAATTGGTGTAATCCGGCTCCATTTATACGCCGAGTGGTTGCACATACGGTTAAAATACCGTTCCATTGAAAATTGGTGTATGTCTTTTACAGCCTTGTCCATTTAGAGCTATCGTATGCACAAATACGATAACGATACATTGGCTATGGCTCGCATAGAAGAGTTTATACACGCTAGAGGGAGCTAATATGCTGGTCCTGAAGAAATACTACCTAGTCTTGGCCTTAGCTGGTTTACTATTGCCAGTTACGGTTATTGCCAACCCGAGCGTATCGGGCAACCGTATCAGTTGGCTTGATGATGGTTGGTATCAGGTACAAGTTGCAGGCACTGATACCGAGCTGTGTGCAGGTACTCGCTTCTGCGATGTCCCTGATGGTAACTATGTTGTGATTAATCATACCAGCGGCGAACGGTTCGAAAGAATTGCTGTTGGTGATGATCTTGGTGCTGGCAGTCACCCAGTGAGCCCGGTAACTGTGACCGGTTTTCGAATCAATTGGCCGGATGATGGTTGGTACCAGGTGCAGGATGCAGTCACCTATGAATCAGTCTGTAATGGCACGACTTATTGTGAGGTGCCCACGGGTATTTATAACGTGATCAATCACACCAAAGGTATACGCTACGAATCGATTTCAGTTACGGGCACCACCACGGAAGATAACACTGTCATCGTTGAAGGCAACCGGCTTTCATGGCCAGACAACGGTTGGTACCAAGTACAGAATGCTGAGACATTTGAGGAGCTTTGCGGTGGTGGCACGTCTTGTATGGTTCCTGATGGCAGCTACATTGTTATTAACCACAGTAATGGACAACGCTTTGAGGATATCGTGGTTCCTGATACGCACGGCACAACGGATGCACCGCAACTAACGGCAGCTAATGCACGTAGTGTGTGGAAGCAAATTGTGGCTGTTATAAACGAGCGCAAGATTAATGCTCACTTTGGTTTGCTTGCCGATGAGCTTAATTTTCAGAACAAACAATTTTTTCTGTCCAATACGGTCGACGACATCGTATTCAGTGAGTCAATTAATGTGGACCCTCCCTTTCGGTTTGAGACCGATTTCGGCAGCAACGAGTTCGTCGATGTAAGCAGAAGCTCTGTATATACCTGCGCAGCGGGTGGTGGCATACAAAGCTATAACCCAGCCGAGATTAATGGCGGGGCAGTGATCTTCCAGCAGTGTGTGATCGGCGCGGCCACTTACAACGGTTCTGTTGGTCTTCGAAATATATTTCGCGGTGCAATTTCTCGCCAGCCGTTCTCACACTTTGAGCGTCGCGCAGGTGATGTCTTCACTTCAGTAACAGGTGAAGCGTTTGGCGGCAATCAATCCTTCGTGGTAACTAACAGGCGAGATGGTTGGCGTAGTTTAGACTTTCAATACAACGACACCTTACGCCTTGATGATTACTCCATCGAACGCATCACCGTAGACAGTGAATTTGATAATGGTAATCACGGCGGTGTATTTGTCGATGGCGAGTTTCTGTCGGTTAACCGATATAATCGACAAAACCGGATTGTCGGTAGTTTTTCGGTGTCAGCGCCCTGGACAGGTGGCTTTGTGTGGTTTGTCGACGTCGGTCTCGGTTTTGCAGACGATGTGCTATTGATTAGTGGCCAACCCAACCGAGAATTTTCAACACGCGATCCGGTAAAAGCGTTCGAGTGGGAATCTGGCTCTGTTGTCATTACTGCCAATGACGGTAGTCGTATGAATGCCCGCCCAACGGGCAATAGCGCCAATGCATTCACGCTTACAGTGGATAACGGTGAAACTATCGGTCCAATTGTATCTGAGGGTGAGTTTGAGATCTTGCGTTAGGCGGTACTACCGTGACAAGTGCCGTGACAAGTGCCGCGACTTGTGCCGCGACTTGTGCGGTTGTTCTGTATGGCGCGTGTATCCATTCAAGCATGATAGGAATATAGTCATTTACCGCTCATGAGTGGATTACAGTCATTGAGTTCACCGCGATTCAATCTGCTACTTTGGTGCAATGGCACTTGTAATTTGCACACAGTTCCATCAGATTGATATTTTGGGTACCGAGATGTGATGACTAGCCACTCCACGAGTTTGGACTATTCAGGTCAACGGCTAGCTGCTCCCACCAAATTCTCTATTACTCGTATCAAATTCGGTCGATTGTCAGGAGTATTTTCGTATGTCTGATACACATTTAACCCGTAGAACTTTTTTGGCGACTGCAGGCGCTGCATTAGCGGTAGGAGGGCAGAGCCTCCTGGTGCCTGTTACCGCGTTTGCTAATGAGCTTACCCCCACACCCACTATGCGAGGGGGGTCAAACAACTATTTACCAGATGCGCCTGTCGTCGATCGCATTGGTGGCGGCGGTTTCTGGATGACCGGTACAGTGCGACGTGCTGGTGATGGAGCACCGTTAGCCGGACAACGTATACAGGTTTGGGCGCACACCACGGAGGGCCATGAGCGTGATCCGCACAGCCACGGGGCAACGCTTACGGACGAAAACGGTGAATTTCGACTCGAGATGCCGCAGATCGTACCGGCCTTTGGTCAAGCACATGGCCACCTT